>NZ_JCAMRN010000008.1:0-78718 GCF_059620965.1 Geobacter sp. PheSNFMC | reverse complement strand
CCGATGTTTTTGGGGTAGATCGCCGCGATGATCCCGCCGAATGCCATGCAGAAGAAGGCGAACCGGATGTACACGCACTGCTCGCACGGCCTCATGTAGAGCCAGATCTGAAACACCGAGTGGGCCAGAATGACCATGAACAGACTCACTGCGGCCATCAGGATCCACAGAAACCGCTTGTCCTGCCAGCCGGCTATCGTTTGTATCGGGGCGGCCTTGAATGTGTTAAACATTTCCGTGGGCTTCACAACGCATCTCCTTATTTGCTCTTGAGTTCGTTGATGAGCTGCAGCATGGAATCGACGGAGGTGATCGATTTGGTCATGATCAGATACTTGCCGTTGACGACGAATGCGGGCACACCCTGGATCTTGGCGACTTCATAGGAGGCGTCCCACTCCTTCAGCAGCGCCTTGACCTTGGGGTCGTTCTTCTCTTTGTCGAATTCGGCTCTGGTCATGCCCACCGCATTGAGGCCCGTCTGCAGGTAGGCGTCAGGCCCCGCGTCCCAGCGCTCCTTCTTGTCATGGTAGGCGTTGTAGTAGGCCATCTTGGCCTTTTTCAGGAGCGACTTCTCGCTGTAAAGGTCTTTGTCCTTCAGCCCGTTCTTCTGATCCCTGACCAGCAGGACGGCAAACAGTTCGCTTCCTTGCGGGCCATACTTGCCCTTTGTCTTAAGGTGAAACGGCCTGAATTGAAGATCAGCCGGCAACCGGGGCACCACCTTGGGGGTCACCTGCTTGTCATACTTGTAGCAGAAGGGGCAGTCGTAGCTGAAAACCTTGATCAGGGTGTTCTTCGCGTTGGGAATCGGCTTTTTCAGCGTGACGTAGTCGCTCCCTTCGCTGAAGGCAAAACAGGTGCTGGCCATAAACGCAACGAGAGCGAGACTTTTGACCAGTTTTTTCGCTATGTTCCCGTACATTTGATTTCTCCTTGTGATTCCGCTTCGTTAGTGGGATTAACTTTCCATACAGGCTGCCCGCGAAGGAGCGGCCAGCTCCGTTGCGGGCAGCCTGTACGCTGTCTTAGTACTGGAAGAGAGTTTCAGGCTTTACCAGGTGGCTGCGGTAGTAGACCGCGGGCTTTTTGTCGTTGGACAGGACGAGTTCCACCTTCACCTCACCGGTCTTCGGATCGACTTCGTTGATAATCCCCTTGGTGCGCTCCGGGGACAACAGGTGGACGTTGCCGCTCAGCATCCAGTAGGTACCCTTCTCGGGGTCATACTTGACGTTGGAAGTCACCGCGCTGTACCAGTCCCACCCGCGATCCTTGCCGAACTGCCATGTCTGCTGGACGGTCATATTTTTCTCGTCGATCTTGTACTCAACGGCCCTGGACCATTTGTCGCGGGGAATGGCCGGCTGCTCATGGCCGCGGCCATCGCCGTTATCGAACACGCTGATGGTGGCGTACTGCGCGTTGTTCTCACCCCGCTCGCTCAGCCACGCGGTGTGCTGGGTAAATGACCAGTCGAATTCCGTGTTGTTGCAGGTGGCACCCGAGCAGTCGAGCTTGTTCCCTTTGCTGTCGACCGGGGTCAGCACCTTGGCCGACATATCCTTTGTCCAGCCGACATTGGGGGCCAGAATCCATTTGACCTGCTTGTCGCGCCCGACCTTGACGATGCCCTGGTGGCGCATGGAGAGAATGATCGAGTCGTCCTTCTTGTCGTAGCTGATACTGTTGATGTGCGCCCAGTTGCGGCCGGCACCGGTGGATGTGTTGTCGCCGAACGGTATGTCCTCTTTCACCTCGACCGGGTGTTCGGCGCTCATGTCGATGTTCAGGCAGACGGCCCGGGCATCAAGACCGACGATCAGGTCCTTGCGGAACTGGTTCTTACCCATGATTGCGATCAGGTCCCACTCTTCCACCACGCGCCCCCCGTCATCCACTTCAATGACGTGGTCCCGGACGGTATGCGCCACCTCCTTGGTGCCGGGAATACTGTAGTTGGTCTTGGCCACGCGGAGCAGCATGTGGCCGTTGGGCATGGGGAGCACTTCGTGGCTCAGGTCGATGTAGCCGCGCGGAAGCTTGCGGACATAGGCCTGCTCGCCCATGAGGGTGTAACGGAAGTACTTCTGGGCCATGCCGAACACCAAGTCGCCGTTGGGCATCTGGTGCATGCTCATGATGCGCCCCTGATCGTCGATGGAGCGGCCATACTTGTCGTAGAACTGCTCACTGTCGAAGAACCACCGGATCTCGCCCTTTGTGTCAACCATGTAGAGCTCTGCCGGTTCCAGCCATTCGCCCGCGCCGTGCACTTTATGGTCGGGACGTGCCCAGGCCCATTCCTTGCTGTCCGCGTTTCCCATCATGGTCAGCATGTAGAGGCGACCCTCAAAGCCTTTGACCGCCTTTGCCGAGTCGACTTTCGGCTTGACCTCGTAGCGCCCCTCCTGCATGCGTGCGGTGAAGGGGTTGGTTCTTATCTTGTAGATAGTGCTTACCTTTTTGCCGTCCAGGGTGTAGTCGACCTTGACCTGATTGACATAATCGTCATAGAGGCCGAATACGGGAATGCCGTCGTGGTTCAGCAACGCCCCCTCCGACACCGGATAGGAGATGTCGACCCCCCCACCCGGTTTTCCCAGAACCGTGACCGTGATGTTTTTGGGATCCTTCCCTTCCCGCTCGATGATAGCGGTCAGTGGTGCGACCTTGTACGGGTTGATGATAACCTTGCCAAGCTCCCCCTGGGTTTCTTTCTTGCGTTCGAAGACGGCCGCGTGCCCCTCGGGAACATAGACCGCTGAAATCCCCGTGAGCAAGACTGCGCCCAATGCGGCAGAAGAAACCACTCCTCGCAAAACGTTCTTGACCATGTGAACCTCCGTGCCCTTTCGTTTTTGCCTACCAACCACAAGCTTATCCGTTCACCACACGCACCTTTGTAGTTTATTTAACTAAACCATAGGCAACATGTCAAGCCATTTTTTTACTTATTTATTTTATTGCCGACCAAACTAAACTTACATTAAAACGGCACGACATGGGACAGGGACAGAGTACGCCCCTTTTACTGAATCGGGCAGCGCTCGGCTCCCAGGGGGATAAACGAAATACGCGATTGACGGGGGAGGCTGTCGGCAATCTGCCGGGAGAATTTCCTTGGCGTGGTGTTTACATCCAACAGGTAATGGAGTAAACTTTTTAGTTGGATTTTAGCGTGAAACAAATTCCCTGGTTTACTCTATTGCCACGGAATCGGTCGCTGAAACGGCATTACGTTGCAACAGCAACCGGAAACGAGACACCAGCGAGGCTGGGAATCGGGGGAGGAGGAGCCCTTGCCCGACGGGGACGCCAAACACATGATCAAAACCATCGAAGGCAACAAAAACAGGATCATCACCGTCACGTTCATCCTGCTGTTCGGGATGTTCTGCTTCTTTTCCCTGGCAGACCTGCATAAACGCATGTCGGACTACCGCTTTTTCGCCACCAAGATAAACGCCATCATCCAGAAGACCTATGTCAGCGAGACGTCCTACCTTAACCTGCGCATGATCAATTACGTCACCGCGATCATAGATGAACGTGGCGTGACCAATCTCATCAAAGACAGGGACAGATCAGGGCTCAAAAAGATATTCGACCCGGTGTACTGGGATTTTGCCAAAAGATTCGTGCCTGTCATATCGCTGGTCATTGTCGATTCGGAGCAACATATTCTGTACCAGAAGCTGGACACGGCCCTGAAGATGCACGCAACCGGGCTCAAGTCCACTACCCTGGAAGCCGCCATAAAAGACAGAAAGCCCGCTTACGGATTTGAGACGGATGCCTTCCCCCTGCACTACAGCATATCGGTGCCCGTGCTGGACAAGACGACAAACAGGGTGGCGGGAGCGATCGAGGTGGGGATAAATCCAGCCTGGTTCCACTTCAAGTTGCGCTGGTTCCTGGACAACATAAAAACCGCCATAGTCGTTAAAAACAAATCTCTTGACCAGGAGACAGCCTATTCATCCCTTCCCGACGAATATGCCTTCATCGTCAACCAGGACCTACGCAAGAACGACATCAGATTTTTCGAGTCAATACTGCGAAGAATAATCATGTCGAAGGATATCCTCGACTTGAAGGTCGGGGATCGCTACTACATCATCAGCACATCCCCCCTCCTTCTTACCCATCACAAGGAGGAAGCCGGCAGGCTCCTGGTCGCCTACGACATGACCGAGTTCAGAAACCGGCAATGGGGCTATATTTATGTCTGGCTCATCTTCTTTGCCAGCACAGCCTGCCTGATGCTCCTCGTGAGCTTCATCGGCTTCCGGAAGTACGAGCGGATCATCACCGACCAGGGCAAAAAGCTGGCCCATCGCTCCAAGCAGTGCGCCCTGGGAGAGATGCTCAGCTATATCGGCCATCAATGGCGGCAACCCCTCAACACACTGTCGCTCACGGTTCAGAACATCGAACTGCAGAACCGGCTCGGAAAGCTCGACGGCCCCATGCTCGAGAAGCAGGTCGCTCTGGCCAACAGGAACATCGAATACCTGACCCAGGTCATCGAGGACTGGCGGTCGCTCCTTATATCGGGAACTACCCGCCAGGTCATAGATCTGGCAGATTCGGTCAATCGCGCAATCGGCATTGTTGCGCCGGCCCTCGAGAGCTGCCGGATCCACGTGGACAATCGCATCACCGGCTCCACAAAAACTCTGGGCTTCGTCAATGACTTGGTACAGCTCACCGTAAACATTCTTCTGAACGCAAAGGACGCCTTGGCCACCCGTGAGGGAGCGCGGATCATTCAACTCTCCACCAGCGAAGAAGGCGACATCGTCACCGTCACGTTCCAGGACAGCGGGGGGGGAATCCCGGAGAGATTGCTTGAAAAGGTTTTCGAAGCCTACCTAACCACCAAGGATGATCTTGCCGGCACGGGCCTGGGGCTGTACCTCTGCCGGCAAATCGCCGAAAACCTTGACAGCGGGAAGGTCTGGGCGGAGAATCGCGAATTCGAAGTGGACGGCACCCGCCTTTTCGGCGCCTGCATCTCTCTGCAGTTCAAAAAATTATCCGAAGGAGTACCGGTTTGAACGTTGACGCGCTGAAAACCATGCAGGTAGTCTGTGTTGATGATGAGCAGGAAGCCCTTGAGCAGATGCACCTGGCACTGAACAGTTTCTGCAAGACCACCGTCTGCGTCAGCAGCACGGAGAAGGCCCTCCTGGCAATCGACGAACTCCGGCCGGACATTGTGCTCACCGACGTACGGATGCCCGGGGCCTCTGGTCTCGATCTGCTGGAGTCCGTGAAAAAGAAACATCCTTCCATTGCCGTCATCATCGTCTCGGCCCATTCCGAATCGGAATACCTGCTGGATGCCATCCGGCTCAAGGCTGACGGCTATCTGCTGAAGCCCCTCAATCTCTACGAGATGCTCGAGCTCCTCTCGAGCATAGCCACTCAAAAAACGATGAAAAAGGAACTGGACCACAAGAACTTCCTGCTGAGCCTCCTCAACTCCATCGGCGGCAAGCGGGTTCAGATCATCGAGTACATAATCAGCCACCTGGATGACGACCTCATGTTCCACGGCACCTATGACGAGGTGGCGGAAGCCCTCAGCGCCAGCAAGCCGACAGTGGTCAACGCATTCCAGATCCTCATGGAGAATAATGTACTGACCCGCGTGAAAAACGGTGTCTACAAGATGAACACGAGCATCATCGGGAACAATGGCCACTAGCCCTCTACCCATGCAGGACTCCATGCGGGAAGTGAAGTCCGCTGCCGTTCCTGCCGGCAGCTCCTGGGGTTCCTCTTGGGCTAGTGGCGGGTTCCCGGTCTTTTCGGCGTGTAGCGTCGAACTTCACGCCGGCCGACTCCCCGCAGACGTACACGACTGGCCGGCCATCTTCGGGCTTAGAGAAGCAAAAGTCCCGGCATAGTCTTGCCGTATAGTTCTCCCTCGCCGCCCCCGGAACTACCCTCCGACCATTGCCCCGAAATCCCTCTCCACCTGCCGGGGATCCTTCTCAAGCATGGCATGGACATGCCGAGACATGGGATCGGGAAAGATGTACTCGTCCCCCATCTCCACACCTGCGAGAATAGCGGCGGCAACCTCGTCCGGTGTCGCCTTGGGCATCTCCTGCCCTGCTGTCATTTTGGTGTCGACCGGACCGGGGTAGACGCCGATCACCCGGATGCCCCGGGGCGCCAGCTCGGCACGGAGCCCCTGCAGCAACGAGTGCCCCGCGGCCTTTGATGCGCAGTAAGTCCCGTTGACAGGGAGATTGACCAGGCCGATGATGGAACAGACGTTCACGATGGCTCCTCCGCCTCTGGAGGCCAGCACTGGCGCAAACTCCCGGCACATGGCCAAGGTGCCGAAATAGTTGACCTCCATCTCCAGACGGGCGTCCTCCATGGCGCTGGAGCCCATGAACCCCACACAGCGGTTTATGCCGGCGTTATTCATGACCAGGTCCACGTCACGACACTGCTCCGCCGCCCCACGTACGCTGGCGGACTGGGTCACGTCCAGCTGGAGCGCCACCACCCTGCCATCTCCGCCCTGGACCAGGTCTGCCACCGTGTCGGTGCTTCGGGCAGCGGCGTAGACCTTGGCAACACCCTCGCCCAGCAATGCCCTGACCAGAGCTCCGCCGATGCCGCCGTTGGCACCGGTAACCATAACCGTTTTACCTTTGATATCCATAATGACTCCTTTCGTGGTGCGCAGTAACAATGCCTCCAAGGCATGCTTTCATCAGGGACCCCAACTGCCAGAGAAAGTCCTCGTCGAACCCCTTGAACCTCAGACAGGGCATCGAACGCTCAGATCTTCCCAACAGGTTCCATTAATCCGGTGACGAACCGATTCACCGTGCTGACCTTCGGCATGGCCCCCTTCTGAGAAACCCTGCCAAAGGGCCGCGTAGAGGGGAGTGGAAGCCGTTGTCAGTGCCAGTGCGATGTTTTCTCCCCGTCGGGCGGAATCTGCCAGTGCATGGAGCGCCTCGCGGATGACGCCGGCGACCGGCGTCCGGCCACCTTGTTCCCGCGACGCCTGGAGCCGCACGATGCACTTCCCCATGGCCAGGGCCGCGAGCCCCCCCTCCACAACCGCAAGGTGGTCGGCATCATATCTCGTGGCCATGGAAGCCATCCGCATCACCCGGTGATGCATGCGCGCCCGCAACCGTTCCTTCGCCACAGGGGCCTCCGCCGCCGCCAGGAGCCGCAAGTCATCCACGATGGCCTTCAACAGGGAACGGAGCCGAATCGCGGGATTGATCGGGACCAGGTACCGGTAGGCAATCCAGGCGCTCCCCACTCCCATTATCATCGCCACCGCGCCGAGGGCGAGGTCGGCGGGGAGAACGGCAATGGGGACTCCCGGCTGGGTGACGAAGATGAAAAAGAGCGTGGCGTCGGTGGCGCCGATGGCTGTTCGCCGGTACGACATGGCAAGGACGCCAAGCAGGACGAAGGGGGCGATGGCTGCGCCCATGACCAGCGGATCGGTTACCCCGGCAAGGAGTGCCACCCGGCAGACAACGGCGGCTGCCGAACCGATGGCCGCTCCGCAGAAAATCTGTCCCACAAAGTGGGCGGGATGCTCCTTGGTGGAAAAGATGCTGATCATGATCCCTATGGCCATGAGCATCAGGGGTCCCTTTGCCCAGCCGGTGAGTGCCCAGGTGCCCCCCACCACCCAGATGGTCCCGAAGGCGCGAAGCGCCGCCCGGCGGGCCTCCCGCCAATCCCGATGATGAATGAACAGGTTCGCTGGCTGCGGGGCGAAGGGGCCGGCCATGGTGCCGTCGCCGGCCAAAACGGGCCGGAGCGAGGCGACAATGTCGTTCAGGGATTCCCCCAACAGGGGGAGGTGCGTTTGTACCTCGGCCGCTGCCGCCGCCATTTCGGCGGTGCAGTTTACCGTTGTCGGGCTTTCCAGCCCGCGGGCGGCCTCATCCAGGCGCCGACCGAGCTGATCCCGCCAGCAGTCCTGGCGGCGGTCTCCATCATCGTGCCGGGAAAGCCCTTCCCCTGCCAGCCGCCCTACTGCCAGGAGGGAGAGAAGCGCCGCGATGAGTCCCTGGGTGTGGCGCTTCTGCTTCTTGAGCCGCAACGATCCGGCCCCGGCCGCGTCCAGGAGTTCCTCGACCTCCGCAATTCCGATGAGGATATCCTGCTCCCGCCGTGCCAACGCATACACCCGCCCCTGGCGCAGCAGCAGCGCCAGCCACGCGATGCTGTCCGCCGCAATCCGACGCAGGCGGCTTTCAAGACCGTCGCCGGACTGGCGGGGGGTGAAGAGGGCGGTCACCGCCGTTGACACGATGATGCCGACAACGATGCAGGCGACCCTCCCGAAGGCGATGCCCACGAGATGGGGAGGGTTCTGGTAGGCGCTCATGGCCACCACCACGCAGGTACACGCCGCCATCATGAAGGCGTAGGAGCGCAGGCCGTACAGGAGGTTACCGACCCCCACGCACGCGGCGACCCAGAAGGAAAGCGCCATGGCAAGCACCAGGGGGGAATCCGTGGAGAGAAGGAGCAGGAGCCCCGCCGCGGAGCCGATGACCGTCCCGACCAAGCGGTAAAAGCTCTTCTCGAACAGGAGGCCCCGGGTCGGCTGGATAACGATGAGGGCCGTCATGGCTGCCCAGTAGGGGTTCTCCAGCTTCAGGTGCACGGCGACCGCCAGCGCCGCGAGGGCAGCAGCCGTTCCCCGGCCGGCACTGACCAGATGGGGCCAGTGTTGGTCGATGAAGCGGCGGATGACGCCTGACATCACCGTTTTCCCCTCCGCCGGGCATCACCCACCGTGGACTCCAGGCGCCCGATGACCTCCGCCACCCGGGCGATATCATCATCACTGAAGGGACTGAGGAGATCGTCTTCAAGGGTCGTCACCGTTGCCCGGATCCGGGTCACGACCTCTCGCCCCTCGGGGGTCAGGCGCAGGAGCTTTGCCCGGCGATCCGCAGCATCCTCCGACCGCTCGACAAACCCCTTGGCGACAAGGGTGTCGAGGAGCCGAACGAGGGAGGGGCCCTCGATACCGACGGCTGCCGCCAGATCCTTCTGGCGGCAGCCGTCACCGAGGAAATCGAGATGCAAGAGGGGGCGCCACGTGGCGTCGGTCAGCCCCGCAGACTGGAACTGGGCGTCGAGGATCTGACGCCACCGCCGCGTCAGGAGCCCGAGGCGGTACATGAGGGTGCTGCGGTCGATTGTCGCGTCAAATATGGTCATACACAATTAATAGCATACTATTTATTTGTCTGCAATTTATTTTCGGTATTCTCGCACTACCCTGTAATCACCCCCGGCGATTCCCTGTCGGGACAATACCCCTCTTTTCCAAAAAGCGCTTGCAAATCACCGGGTAGAACCGCATAGTTCCCATGCTCGGACATGAAGGTTCACGGAAAAGGAGCGATGGCCATGAAGATTCGCAAAAAGATTCTCGATTTCGAGTACGAAGAGGTTCTCGATGCCCGGACCCGGGAGTTGATCCGGGTCGGCTGCGCCGTGGCGGTGGGGTGCCCCACCTGACTGAAGAAACACTTCGCGGCCGCGAAGGAAGCCGGCGCCACGGACGCCGAACTGAAGGAGGCCCTGGCCTACGGGATCATCGCACCATCGGGGCGGGCCAAGAATTTCGTGCTGAACATGGCCGGGGAACTGGAACTCGGCGACTGACGGCGAGGGAAAAGAATGACGAGGAGAGGGTTCAGGGCACGGTACGCAAGGGAACGGAGCAAACGCGTCTCCATCCGCCGCAACGTAATGAACCTGTCGCTGCCGGTGCTCCTTTCCTCGCTCTTCCAGCGGCTCGTGGCCATCGTCGACATCTTTCTCGTGGGCGGGTTGGGAGCCGCGGCCATTGCCGCCACGGGGCTCGGCCAGCTCCTGGTCTTCGTGACAATGACCGTGTTCTGGGGGCTTGCCACCGGCACCACGGTAGTGATCGCCCACCTGCGAGGAGCGGGACAGCGCCGGGAAGCGCGGCGGGCAGCCTTTGCGGCGTGTCTCGCCTGCGCCGGCATGACGGCGGCGGCCTCCGCGCTCGGCTGGTGCTTCAGCGACGACCTGGCCGCGTTCCTCGGTGCCCGGGACGACGTGCTCCACCTGGCAGCCGGCTATACCCGGCTGGTCTTCCTCTATCTGGCCTTTACCACGGGCCTCAACATCCTTTCGGCCATCATGCACGGCATCGGCAACACCCGCACGCCCATGCAGGCCATTATCCTGGTCAACATCCTCCACGTGCTCATCGCCTGGCCCCTCATCTACGGCAAGCTCGGCCTCCCCGCCCTGGGGGTCACCGGCGCGGCCATCGCCATCAACGCTTCCGAGGCCATCGGCTTTCTCTACCTGCTGGTGCAAGCCCTGAGGCTGGATTACATCCGCATCGGCCGACCCGACACGGGACTCATGGGCCGCATCTGGCGGGTGGGGTGGCCCGTTGCCCTGGAGCGGATTGCCCAGCAGGGGGGGCAGCTCTTCTACTCCAAGTTCATCATCGGCTACGGCACTGCCGCCTACGCAGCCCACCAGATCGGGCTCTCCATCGAATCCCTGTCATTCATGCCGGGTGCGGGCATGGGAATCGCCGCCGCCACCCTCATGGGGCAGGCCCTGGGGGCAAAAAAATACCGCCGGGCGCGGATCAGCCATCGTGAGGCCCTGCGTCTGGCGGTCATTGTCATGGGGACCATGGCGGCCGTGTTCCTGACCGTGCCCGGACCGCTCATCGGGCTCTTCACCCGGGACCCGGCGGTCATCGAAAACGGCATTGTGTTCCTGCGGCTGGTGGCCTTCGCCCAGGTGCCGCTGGCCATCTCCTTCGTCTATGCCGGGAGCCTGCGCGGCACCGGCGACACCTTCTACGTCTTCCTGGTCACCCTCGGCGTCATGTGGGGGGTGCGGGTCTTTCTCTCATGGGTGGCGTCCGACTGGCTCCACCTTTCCCTCTACGCCGTCTGGGGCGTCTTCGTGATCGACTGGTACGTGCGGGCCGCCGCCTTCTGGTGGCGGTACCGCCGGCGGGACCTGCACGCGGTCATCATCTGACCTGAAACGGGCTCGGCACGGGATTGCGAAGAGCCGCCCGTTCCCTACTTCTGCACCCACCTGCCGTTCTGGAGCTGTATCCACCACCCCGGCCGGGCCTCCTCCCGCCTGGTGTCGGCATAGGTCGCCGCCGCCTTGGGGAGCACCTGGCCAAGGGCCTGCTTGGATTCCTTCTGCTTGTTGAGCCTGATGATCGCCCGGGCCATGCCGGTAATGACGGTCTTGCGGTTGTCGTTCTCGGCCTTGACCACCGCGTCGTCGCCGGGAGCCGCCTTTGCCGCGTCCCTCATGGTCACGAGCCCCTGATTGGTCTCGCCCACGACCCCCTGCGCCCGGAGCTGGTCGAGCTTGGGCAGGCGCGCCCGCATCTCGTCATAGGCCTTGAGCACCTCAGGCATGCTGGACAGCTCCACGGCCAACTGATCCGCATAATCGTCGGCTGCCCAGGCTTCGGTCACCAGCGACAGGGACGGCAGGCTGTTCCACAGGCGGCTCTGGGGCTTGTCCGCCGGCGGCTGCCCCTCGGCCGGCTTCCGGTCGGGCGCGGGCTTCTGCTCCCCCTCCCGTCCCAGGAGCATGTCGTCCAGCGACTTGTAGGCCTCCTTGACGGCCTTTTCGGGAAAATAGACATTCACGGTAATGATGGCGCAGGCGGCCAGAAGGCCGCAGAGCCCCAACAGGGTTCCGGTGAAAAGCTTCCTGATCATCGCGTCCTCCTTGCTGAGTAGCTATCGTGCACTATACCACATGAAGCCCCGATTGGAAGGCCTGCGCCGGCGAGTGGCATCAATCGCGCCACTGAAACTCCATCTCCGCCGGCTTTTCGGCCGGTGCCGGCTCCCCGGCCACCGCCTTGCCCCGGGTGGCCGCCTCCTTGATGGCGCCGAACAGGTGCGTCAGGGCAATCCGGTTCTGGACCGGGGCGACCGAAACGCTCAGGTCCTTGATGCCGAAGATATTCGTATGGGCCAGGTCCAGGGTCGTGAAGGTGAGATACCCGTTCTCCAGGTAGGCGCTGATTTCGCCCCGGTCATAGGGACGGTCGTCGCGGAAAAAGAACCCGCGCAGCTTTTTCCCGGCCAGGCGCTGGAGGAATTCACGGGAAAGAAGCATGCGCTCGCGCGTCGACTCCCAAGCCCAGAGGTCGGTGAAGCCGGTGAGCCCATCCATTCCGGCCCCTTGGCCGTGGAGGCTGAGCAGGCCGTCGACCCGGCCGGAAACGTATCCGCGGATCTTGGGAACCGCATCGCAAAGCCGCGCAAGGCTCAGGTCATGGACCAGGATATCAGCTCCGTAGGCGATGCCTCCCCGGACCGTCACGAACCCTTTCCCCAGCAGTTGTCCCTCGTAGAGCCCCGACCGGAGCGAACCGATTTCCAGGGTGCCGTTGCCGGCCCGCAGCCCCAGGGCCGTCTGCCCCAACTCCAGGGGACCGAAGCGGATCTTACCCACGGTGAGGGTATGATCCCATGCCGCCTGCGGCCGAAGCATCTCCAGCAGGCGGACAAAATTCTCCCGGCTGAAACTCAGCTCCTGGCGGGAACGCTTGGCGGCCTCGGCAGCCGTCCGGAGCGAAAAGGGAATCGTGCCGCCAACCCCGCTGACATCGAGTTTCTGGGACGGGAAATCGAAGCGGACGCCGGAGAGCGTCGCGGTCCCGTCCACGCTGCCGGCCTTTCCCGCCAGCGCCACCTCGGCGGAGACTGCCACGTCCCCCTCCAGGGTTGCCTCCTGAACCGGCCGAGGCAGAACATTGACCAGGGGGTCCACCAGGGCCGTGAGAGGGGTGCGCGGCAGCGTTACGGAGAATGTCCCTGTCCGCTCCGGCGAGCGGAACCGATCCATGCTGCCCGTAATGCGGACGGAGGCACCTTTCCCCAGAACGGCCACCGCCTCGCGCAGGTCGAGCCGCTCTCCGGCCACCCGGGCCGCCACCCGGGCCTCCGCGCCGGACAGGAGCCGCTTGCCCCCCGTCCCGTCCAGGGCCATGCCGGCTAGCCGTGCTTCGAGCCCGCAGCGCAGCCCTGAGCTCCCCGCGAAGCCGCCGTCAACACTGATGGTGGCCTCCCCCCCGGCCACTGCGGGAATCCGGCCGGTGGCGGGCACGAACGGGGCGATGGCAGCCAGCCTCGCCTGCCGAAGCGAACCGGAGAACCGGAGGTCTTCCAACGGGGCACGGGCGGGAAAATCGATCCGGGCGCTTAGTGCCCCGCCAAGCAGGTGCCCCGCCACCACCGCTTCCCCCTTCTCCCGGCCGAGCGCGAACCTGACCGAGGGCGCGCCGATGGGCTTCCCCTGCACCGTCAGGTGCACCGCTGACCCGCTCCCTTCCACTTCCGGCCAGCCCGGCGTGCCCCCATGATAGGTTCCCCGGATGGATGCATTGATTCCTCCGGCACCTCCTGTGCCGTGAGTCACCGATCCCTCCGTCACCTCCAGGGTAAAGGGGTGGACCATCCCTGCCGGTGCGTCCGGCAGCCGGGCCACCACCAGCCGGGCCGTACCGGCGGTGGGGCCGAAGCGGAAGCGGGGGGCGTCAAGCACCAGTGAGCGGCCGTCAAGCCTGAACGGAGCCGCCACCTCTCCCTGGCGGCCGCCGTAGGAGGCACCGTCGAGCAGAAGTGTGCCGGCCACGGACGCGACGCCCCGGTGCCAGGCAAAACGGGCACGCAGGTCACCCTTTCCGAGAGTGGCCGGCTTCCCCTTGATCGACAGGGCTGCGCCGTTCACAGCCGCAGCGAGTTCGCCGGCAAAAGGACTGCGCACGCCGCCCGCCAGATCCAGGGAAAGCGCAGCGGTGCCGCGCTCGGGGCGCAGGCCATAGGGTTCCAGCCGGGTGGCGGCAAGCGTGAGGGATGAGGAAGGGATCCGCAGAGAGAGCTGGAGTGGCTGCGCCGCCGTCGGCCTGAACCACCCGCCCCCCTCCAGCGGGATTCCCATGACCCGGCAGGACATGCCGGCAACCCGTACCACCGTCGGCTTGAAGCGCGAGGACACCTCCGCTTCGAATGGAATGCGGAGCCCATCGACCATGACGTCTCCTGCTGCCCGGGGCGAGAGCAGTTGGCCGGACACGCGCCACCCCCCGGCCGCAGGAGAAACGGAAACCGTGCCGCCCACGTCCCGGGCGACGATCTTCGTGCCCATTGCCAGGGTCCCGCCGCTCAGCGCCACGGCACCGTCAACGCCGGTTACCCCCCGGGCTCGGTCGCCGACAACCCGTAGTCCCCGCGTCCGGAGCATCCCCGCCGTGACGATGCGCGTGCCGGACGCCGGCAGGAAACGTCTCAACCGGGCCAGATCCACCTCGTCAAGGGCCAACCGGGCGTCAAAACGCCCCTCGCGCCGCGCCTGCTCCACGGTGCCGGTCAGCCGGGCCGTGAAGAAATCGCTCAGGGCCAGATCCAGGCGGTCGAGCACGGCGCGGTCCTCCCGCATGTCATAGGAGGCCGCTGCCTGGAGCTTGCCGGCCAGCGTGACCATCTGCCCCCGGACCCTGAGCGCGCCATTCTGCACCGTCCCGCCTCCATCGATGCGGATCACGCCTTCCCGCAATTGAGCCCGCACAGCCAGGGAACCGCGTGCTGCGGAGAGGTCCAGAACCCGGCCATTGAGCCGCGGCAAAAGGGGTGACAGGGCCATGGACGGGGCAGAGAGGGCAAGGTCGAAGGAAGGGTGGGGCCCCATGCGGCCGCTTCCCGTCAGGCTGAACCGGTTTCCGGCGACGTCGGCAAAGGCGAGTTCAAGCCGGGACTCGGTCGTCCCCTGCGTCGACAGGTCGCGCAGACGCAGATCGATCCCTTCCATGCGATGGCCTTCGACGGCCAGGCTGCCCCGGCGCACCACGACTTCTCCGATGTGGGTATCCGGGGCAGGTTTTTTCCCCTTCATCCCCGTTGCCAGCCGCGCCAGATTCCAGGTACCGGACCGGTCTCGCACCAGGGTAAGGCGTACTCCGTCCAGAACGATGCGGTGCAGGGCCCGCTCCCCGCTGATGAGGGCTCCCCAATGGGGAACAACGGTAACGGCATCGGCTGATGCAAGGGTGCCGGCGGGAAATCCCGCAGGATTGCCGATGGCGATGCCGCGGGCGGCAATGCCCATGCCCGAGGTATGGAGCGCGGTAATGGTAACGGGACAGCCGAGGGTCCGGGAAAGCAGGCGGGACAGGTGGCGTGCGGCCAGGGGAGATGCCAGATAGAGCTCCGCCAGGAAGGGGAGCAGGAGGCAGAGGATGAGTACCGTGACCACCGCCATTGCCATGCGGCGGCCGCCCCGGCGCCGTGGTGTCTCCATCTGGTCGGAATGCGGCATTGGACTGTCTCCCTCCGAAGGAGACTGTACCCGGGAAGCGCCGCCCTGGCAAGGGGGTCAGGGAAAAGAGAGGATCAAGGACATTGGTGTGGCTGAGGTCCGGTCAACGATGGCGTGAAGACGGGAGCGATCTCCCGAACCATCCGTTGCGGAACTGTTCAAAAATGAAAAAGCCCCGCAATAAGGGGGCTTTTTCATCCTCTGTGAAGGGAGAACCCGTACCGTCTGGAATGACGGCGTGCCGCAGCTACTTCTTCTTGCCGGCAACCGCGTCCTTGAGGGCCTTGCCCGGACGGAACTTGGGAACCTTGGCGGCAGCGATCTTGATCTCCTTGCCGGTCTGGGGGTTACGGCCGGTGCGCGCCTTGCGGGTGGACACCTCGAAGCTGCCGAAACCGACCAAGGTCACTTTGTCACCCTTCTTAAGGGCGTCGCTGACGGCGCTGATAACGGCGCCAACGGCCTTGTCCGCGGCCGCCTTTGTCAGGTTGGCAGATTTCGCTACGGCATCCACAAGTTCAGCTTTGGTCATGGTCAACCCTCCTTTGTTGGTAATTCTGGCAGATACTATAGACAGAAATTTCCACTTTGCAAGGGATTTATTTTCGCAAACTTCATTTTTTTATCGGCGGAAACCCTTACCGTATCAGGTTTTTTGGCCCCATGGCACCCGCAACGCCAGCACTGGCGCGGACCCACTATACCAACATATTGATATTACTGCAATTTAGGCGAGACATCCTCAGAAGATTCACCATCGTAAGCGGTCGGCTCGGTGCCTGCAATGAAGCATTCCTGCACGGCGCCATCGCTGCCCTCGCGGACCAGCCGGCCGGTGCGGGGATTGATGGTGGCAAAGGTAACGTTGGGAGGCGTCTCGAAGGCGCGGGAAGGAATTCCGGCCACTGCCCGCCGCATGAATTCGGTCCAGATGGGGGCCGCAGCCTGTCCACCCGACCCGCCCGCCCCCAGGGAGCGCTCCTGGTCGTAACCGACCCAGACCCCGGTCACCAGTTGGGGAATATACCCCACGAACCATGCATCCTTCATGTCGTTGGTGGTTCCGGTCTTGCCGGCCACCGGGCGGCCGACGGCCCGGGCCCGCTGGCCGGTACCGCTCTGGACAACGCTTTCCATGAGATTCGTCATGATGTAGGCGGTTTCAGGCGCAATCACCGGTACCGCCGTTGTCGCCGAGCCCCCGGCCATGACCGGAGGAGCGGGCGGCACGTCGAGGGGGGACGACTCGGCCGACGTCATGACGGAGAATGTCGGAATGACCGGCGGCGCCGTTTCCTCAAGTGTCCGCCCCTCTGCATCCTCCACTTTGGTAATGAAGTAGGGAGTGGTCCGATAGCCGCCCGATGCGAACACCGCATAGGCAGAGGTCAGTTCCAGGGGGGTGAGGCTGGAAGAGCCCAGGGCCAAGGTCAGGTTGGCCGAAAGGGGAGACGTTATGCCCAGCTTCTTGGCGTACTCGATGGCATAGTCCACGCCGATCTGCTCCAGGATCTTGACGCTCACCACGTTGATGGAGTTGGTGAGGGCCTCCCGCATGGTCACGTTGCCCCGGTAGATGTTGTCGTAGTTTTTGGGTTTCCAGGCCTTTTCCTTGCCGCTTTCGTACTCCACCGGCGAGTCGTCGAAGATGGTGGCGGGGGTAATCCCCTTATCCAGGGCAGCGGCATAGATGATCGGCTTGAACGCGGAGCCGGGATTCCGCTTTGCCTGCAATGCCCGGTTGAACTGGCTTTTGCGGAAGTCGTACCCCCCGACCATGGCCTTGACCGCACCGGAGAGAGGATCCAGCGCCACCACTGCCGCCTGGGCCTCGGGCTCCTGATCAAGGGCGAAGACGGCCCCTTTCCTGTCCGCGTCGGGGGTGACGACCGATACGAGGATCACGCTGCCGAGCGACAGGAATTTACCCTTCACCTCCTGCTTGCCCCAGGCGCTCACCAACTGCACCTTGCCGGCCCAGGCCATATTCTTGCGCGAGAGAGTGCCGGTCCGGTCGCCGACCCTCACGGTCACATCCCCCCGGGCAGAGTCCACGGCGGTGACCACCCCCTGGTAGGTGACGCCCTGCTTGAGGGAAACGGTATCGATGCCGTCTTCCACCTTATCGCAGAACGCAGCGACCGCGGACTCGGCCAGATAGGCCGTTGCACCGCGGAATCCCTGCCGTTTGTCCACGTTCTTGAGGCCGTTCACCACCGCTTCATAGGCCGCCTTCTGCATCTCGGCGTTCATGGTGGTGTAAACCCGCAGCCCTTCCTTGTAAAGCTGCTCCTCACCGTAGCGCTCTTCCAGGGCGATCCGGATATGTTCCAGGAAATAGGCGGACTGATCGCTGTTGACCTTCTTCATGGACTGGATGACGATGGGAGTGGCCCGGGCATGATCAGCCTCGGCCTGGGTGATGTACCCTTCCTTTACCATCCGTTCAAGGACATAGGCCTGGCGCTCCCGCGCCCGGTCAAGATGCTTGATGGGGGAATAGGCGTTGGGGGCCTTGGGCAGGCCTGCGAGCATGGCCATTTCGGCCAGGTTCAGTTGCTCGACGTTCTTGCCGAAGTAGGTCTCCGCCGCCACCTGGACGCCGTACGAACCGGCACCCAGATAAATCTGGTTCAGATAGATATAGAGGATATCGTCCTTGGCAAGCCGCTCCTCCATCCGTTTGGCGAGAATCGCCTCCTTGAGCTTGCGGGCATAGCTCTTCTCGGGGGTAAGGAGCATCGACTTGGCCACTTGCTGGGTAATGGTCGAGGCCCCCTCTTTTTTCCGCATGGAAATGAGGTTCTTCACCGCGGCACGGACAATGCCCAGGTAGTCCAGCCCCTTGTGCTGGTAGAAATTGGAATCCTCGGCCGCCACAAAGGCCTGGACGAGCCGGCGAGGCAGCTTCTCCACCGGCACCACTGTCCGTCGCTCCAGGTAGAACTCTCCCACCAGGCTCCCGCCGTCGCCGAACACCTGGGAAACGATGGGAGGCTTGTAATCGGCCAGCCGGTCCACCTTCGGGAGGGTCGCCATGAGAAAGAACAGATATCCCGCCAGCGCGAGCAGGGCCGTCACCGCAAGACATAGCGAAGTTATGACAACAATTTTCAATGGACTTTTGCCCCGTCGACGGTTTATGTTCCGGGGACCGGGATTCTGCCTGCCGACTGTCATTGAACGCCACCACATTCCCTGATTTGAAGATGTATGAACCCGTAACGTGTCACCTTAGCGCAGAGCCATCGGGCAGTTCAAGAAGATTATGGCAAAGGAGGATGAACAGGAGCCATGAACAGAAAACTCGCGTTTCAGCACTCCCTGGTCGTATGCATCGGCATCCTTGCAGGAGCCGCCGCCCTCTCCACAGCCCTCGGCGCCACGGCCCGCGCGGCGGAGATCGTTCCGTTCAGAACCATCAACATGAGCCCCCTGGCGCTCATCCATCCCGCCCCAGCGGCCGGAAGCGCCCGCCTGCTCGCGCCACGGGAGACAGAGGTAACGCTGATTGCCGATGCCGCCAACAACTTCGCCGTCGACAGTACCGCCAACGAATCGGTCCACCTGGACGGCGAAACCTACCGTGTGGCGCTGGACCTTCGCTACGGCGTGACCCCCTGGTTCGAAGCGGGCATCCAGGTTCCCTTCATCGGCACATCAGGCGGGGCTCTGGACAGCTTTGTGGAAGGATTTCACAAGGTGTTCGACTTCAACAACGGTGACCGGGACAAGTATCCGCAGGACGAACTGCTCTTCAGCTACCATCGTGACGGGACAGAACGGCTCCACTACGACGACGGCGGCTTCGGCATCGGCGACGTCAGGCTCAATGCGGCGGTACGGCTTCATGAGGGAACGGGTGAGTCGCGGACGTCGCTGGCCCTGCGCGGCTCGCTCAAGCTTCCCACGGGGGAGAGCGGCAGGCTGCGGGGAAGCGGCGGGACCGACTTTGCCCTCTGGCTCACGGGCAGCACCGATCTGCCGGTGGGGGAATGGGGGCACCTGACCTTTTTCGGTGCCGGCGGGGGCATGGTGATGGGGGATGGGGACGTCCTGGCCGACCAGCAGCGGAACGCGGCGGGATTCGGCACCCTCGGCTTCGGCTGGAGCCCCGCTTCCTGGATCGCCCTGAAGGTCCAGGGGGATTGGCACTCCGCCTTCTACCGCGCATCCGGCCTCCGGGAGCTGAGGACCGACACCATCACCATCACCAGCGGCGGCACCATCGCCTTCTCGGACCGGACCGCCCTTGATATCGGAGTGGTGGAGGATGCAAGCGTCAAGACGGCGCCGGACGTGGTGTTCCATCTGGCACTGTCGCACCGGTTCTGAACCTCAGGGGGCCGTGCGCCGCTCCTCCCGGATCATGTCGATGGCAAGGAGCGCCACCCCCACGCAGATGGCCGAATCAGCCACGTTGAATGCGGGCCAGTGATACGTCTTCCAGTAGACGTCCAGGAAATCGATCACCTCGCCGAGCCTGACCCGGTCGATGAGGTTGCCGAGGGCGCCCGAGAAGATGAGCGCGAGCGCGGCGGCCGCCAGGTGCTGGTCGTCCCGGAGCTTGCGGAAGGTAACAGCTATCACCCCTAGGGCCACCACCGACACCAGGATGAAGAAGGGGAGCCGGTAGGAAAAATCCGCCAGAAAGCTGAACGCGGCCCCCCGATTCCGCAGGTAGGTGATGCTGAACAATCCGTCGATCACAGGAATCGACTGGTAAAGATCCATGGTGCGGTCGACGAGGACCTTCGTCGCCTGATCGAGAACGAGGGAGCCCAGCACCACTGCATTGAAGATGCGACAGGTCGGCTTCATACAGTCTACTTGACCGCCGCCGCGCACTTCGGGCACAGGGTCGGATGCTCACTGTCGCCGCCGATCCCCTCGTCGTAGTGCCAGCAGCGCTCACACTTCTCACCAGGCGCGGCACCGACACCGATCCTGAGCCCGCTTACCCCTTCCGCTGCCGGGTAGTCGCCGGCCCCTTCCTCCACCAGATCCACCCGGGAAACGATGAAAATCGTGGCCAGTTCTCCGGCGTACTCCTGCAGGAACGACAGCAGCCCGGGCTCGGCCGCCAGCGTCACTGCCGCGTCCAGGGAGTGACCGATGGTCTTCTGCACCCGGGCCTGCTCCAGGGCCTTGGAGACATCGCCCCGCACCGCCATGATCCGGGTCCACCGCTCCACCAGAGACTCATCCTTCCACTCGGGGCGGAACTCGGGGAAGGTTGCCAGGTGGACACTGGATTCTGACCTCTTCGGCATGTACCCCCACACCTCGTCGGCCGTGAAGGAAAGAACCGGGGCCATGAGCGTGACCAGGGATTCGAGCACCAGGTACATGACGCTCTGGGCGCTGCGGCGTTCCGGGGCATCCTCCCTGCTCGTGTAGCGCTCCTTGATGATGTCCAGATAGAAGGCGCTCATCTCCACGGTGCAGAAGCCGTTCACCGCGTGGTAGAGAATGTGGAACTCGTACTCGTTGTAGGCGGCGGCGACCTTTTCCTTCAGCACCTCGAGCTGGTGCAGGGCCCACCGGTCCAGTTCGGTCATCCGGTCGTAGGGGACCATGTCCACGTCCGGGTCGAAGTCGTTCAGGTTCCCCAGCAGGTAGCGGCAGGTATTGCGGATGCGGCGGTAGGCCTCGGCCAGGCGGGTCAGGATCTCCTGTGAAATCCTGACGTCGTCCCGGTAGTCCTGGGCGGCCACCCAGAGCCGGAGGATCTCGGCGCCGTATTTCTTGATCACTTCCTCCGGGGCCACCACGTTCCCCACCGATTTGCTCATCTTCCGGCCGGAGCCGTCCACCACGAAGCCGTGGGTGAGCACCTCCCGGTACGGCGCAACCCCGCGGGTGCCGACGGAAGCCAGAAGCGACGAATGGAACCAGCCCCGGTGCTGATCGCTCCCCTCCAGATACATGTTGGCCGGCGAGCCCAGTTCGGGGCGGTTTTCCAGAACCGCGGCGTGGGAAACGCCAGAGTCGAACCAGACATCCAGAATGTCCATTTCCTTTTCGAACGCACTCTTGCCGCACTGGGGGCAGACCGTCCCCGGCGGGAGAAGCTCGGCGGCCTCTTTCTCATACCAGAGGTCGGCCCCTCCCTCCATGAAGAGATCGGCCACGTGATGCATGGTCTTGCCGTCGGCCAGGATCTCGCCGCACTCGGTGCAGTAGAAGGCGGTGATGGGAACACCCCAGGAACGCTGGCGGGAGATGCACCAGTCGGGACGGTTCTCGATCATGCCGTGAATCCGCTCCCGCCCCCACTTGGGCACCCAGGATACCCGGTCGATCTCCGTGAGGGCCTTCTGCCGCAGGTCGTTCTTCTCCATGGAGATGAACCACTGCTCCGTGGCCCGGAAGATAATCGGCTTCTTGCACCGCCAGCAGTGTGGGTAGGAGTGCTCCACGCTCCCCTGGCCCACCAGCGCACCCACTTCCCGGAGCTTCTCCATGACTGCGGCATTGGCGTCAAACACGAACATACCGCCGAAGAATTCCAGGCTCTGGATATAGCGGCCCCGGTTGTCAACCGGGTTATAGATATCGAGCCCCTCCACCAGGGCCAGCTCGTAGTCTTCCTGGCCGTGGCCGGGCGCGGTGTGGACGCAGCCGGTACCCGCGTCCAGGGTCACGTGCTCACCCAGCAGGACGATGGAATCCCGGTCGTAGAAGGGGTGCTTGCACCGCTTCCGGTACAGGATATCCGCCCGGAAGGTGGCGATCACGTTTCCTTGCACGCCAGTGGCAGCCATGAAGGCGTCCTTCAGCCCCTCGGCCACCACGAGCACCTCGCCGCCGGTCTCCAGGGCCACGTACTCCAGCTCCGGATGAAGGGCAACGGCCAGGTTGGCGGGAATAGTCCAGGGAGTGGTGGTCCAGATGACCAGCGACACCCTCTTTCCGGCCAGTGCCGGCACGGCGGTGCTGATATCGTCCTGGAGCAGAAACTTCACGTAGATGGAGGGGGAAGTCTTGTCGGCATACTCCACCTCGGCCTCCGCCAGGGCCGTGACGCAGGAGGAGCACCAGTGGACCGGCTTTTTCCCCTTGTAGAGGCCGCCGTTCTCGGCAAAGCGGGCCAGTTCCCGGGCAGTGATCCCCTCGTAATCGTAACTCATGGTGAGGTAGGGGCGATCCCAGTCGCCCAGGACCCCGAGCCGCTCGAATTCCGCCCGCTGGACATGCACGAACTTTTCGGCATACTCCCGGCATTGCTTGCGCATCTGGAGCTTGGTGGTCTCGTGCTTTTTCGACCCCAGGTTCTTCTCCACCTGGAGCTCGATGGGCAGGCCGTGGCAGTCCCAGCCCGGTACATAGGGGGCGTCGAACCCCTGCATCCGTTTGCTCTTGAGGATGATATCCTTGAGGATCTTGTTGAGGGCGTGGCCGATGTGGATATGGCCGTTGGCGTAGGGAGGCCCGTCGTGGAGGACGTACCGCGGCTTGCCCTTGCCCGCTTCGGCGATCGTGCCGTACAGGTCGCCCCGCTGCCACGCGGCGAGGATCTCCGGCTCCCGCTGGGGAAGGTTGGCCTTCATGGGGAAATCGGTGACCGGCAGGTTGAGGGTGCTCTTGTAATCCATGGGTTCCTCCACGTTCGGATATGCGCGCCCCGCCGCAGCGGGAAAACGTCTAACGCTACTCACAAACCGTCGAAAAGTCAAGCATTGGTACCGGAGAGCGAAACCCTGCGGCCGCCCCGTTGACCGCGAGAGGTAGTAAAGATAGAATGGTGATACGTGTGGCCGGTCCGTCGTTTTTGTGCGGTATGGATGGAGGTTAGCGGATGCTCAGACTGTTGGCGGGGATTATCGCGCTGGCTGTCCCCGTGGTCGCGGCAACCGGTGGAACGGCTACTGCTGCCGCGCCTCCCGCCGCCGGGTCGGGATGCGTCGGCTGCCACGGCAACGCCTCGACCATGAAGGAACTGGGCTACCCCCACTTCACCGTCACCCCTCAAGAGGTCCTGGCCCAGACCGGCATGCCGGCTGACTGCCACCTCTGCCACGGCGGGAGCCCCGATGCCGTGGTGAAGGACAAGGCCCACGCCGGCATGGGACGGCTCGTGGCAGTGCGGAAAAAGGGGCTCACCGGAGAGACGGTCGAGCGAAAGCACCCCCTTTCCCTGGGCAGCAACCCCATGGAGCGGATCAAGCTCATGACCGACAAGGCCGGCCGCGCCGCACCGGACCAGAGCGTGAGCATCATCCTGTGGCAGGACAAGCGCATCGACACCCTGTCCCAGGACTTCGGGCGCATGGAGAAGAGTTGCGGAGCCTGCCACGCGCGGCAGTTTGCCGAGTTCACCAGGAGCACCATGGCCCGCAACGGCAAGCAGAGCGCCTACCGCACCTGGACGGACCGGAAGCGGGGCCCCCACAACTGCGGGGCCTGGTTCGGCGACAATCATGAAGCCATCGCCGCAAATACGGCGGCCCCCTTCGACCGGGCCACCAACGCACTCAACCAGCGCCAGTGCAATACCTGCCACGTGGGGTGTCTCGACTGCCACTACGATCCCCAGCCCGCGGACCCCGCCGACCCGAAAAAGGGAATGCACGGCTTCCGCAGGACTCCCCGGCCCGAAAGCTGCTACGGCGGCGGCAGGGGGCAGACCTGCCACGCGGGCCCCGAGGAACGGCGGCGGGGGGCGGGCTATTTCGGCGGCGTCTATGCCAACCCGGAGGGGGCGGCTCCGGACGTCCACCTGCAGGCCAAGGTCACCTGCCTCGACTGCCACGAGTCGAGCCGCAACGGCAACGGACTGACCCACGCCATGGTGAAGCGCCAGGCAACCTGCGACCGGTGCCACGGAACCATCGTGGCCAGTCACGGGACATCCGTTCATCGCACCCTCACCTGCGAGGCCTGCCACGTGCGGAATGTGGGCGGCTACCAGGGGACCTACTGGGGGCCTGGTAGCCTGGGGGGAACCGGCACGCCGTTCTTCAAGTACAAGGAATACTACGGAATCATGGACGATCCGATCCTGATCCGCGACCAGAAAGGGCGGTGGATTCCGGTAAAGCCTTACCCCATGGCCGTGATGAACGTGAAGGGCGCCGGACTCAAACCCGGCCTCCACTGGCGCTGGCCCGCCACGCTGCCCGACCTGGAGCGGACCGGCGATGCCTACGGCTACGTGGGCCTCGTGGGAGGTCTGCCGGAAAACAACAAGGCGCTCCTCTGGATCCAGATGGACAAGGTCTCCCACAAGTACGGCCAGCCCCGGCCGTGCGACTCGTGCCACGGCACTGCCGACGGCGCCCAGCGCCGGGAGGTGAGCTGGGAGTTCACCGACGCCGGAGCCCTTCCTTTCAGCGGCAGCCATACGGTGGTGGCCGATGCCAGGGGGCTCGCCATCCACAACATATCGACACCGGAACGGATCGAGACGACCGCGGGCACGGCCGTCTCCAGTTTTGCACCCTGGTTCTACCTGAAGAACGCCTGGACCATTCCGGGCGACTTCTCCCTGCCGGCCATCGGGGATCGCACCCGGTACGAGCGGCTCAGGGACAACCGCGACCAAGCCCGTAACGCCGGCATCATTCACCGCTGACCGCCACGACGGTCAACGAGGACCCCATGACCACACCGACACCCATTCGCATGCTGATCCTGGAAGATTCCGAGGACGACCTCCTGCTTCTGCTGCGCGAGGTGCGCCGCGGGGGAATCGATCCCGCCTACGAGCGCGCCGACAGCGCCGAAGGGCTTCACCGTGCCCTTGACGCCGGGGAGTGGGACGTCATTGTCTCGGATTACAACATGCCCCAGTTCGGGGCGCTTCCCGCCCTGAACATCGTCAAGGAGCGGGGCCTGGACGTTCCATTCATCATCGTATCGGGCAAGATCGGCGAGGATCTGGCCGTTGCCGCCATGAAGGCTGGAGCCCACGACTACCTCATGAAGGGCAACCTTTCCCGCCTCGTCCCGGCCATCGAGCGGGAACTGCGCGAGGCGGACGAACGCCGGCGCCGGCGCCAGGCCGAAGAGGCCATGCACGCCCAGTTCAACCAGATCAGCACCATCTTCGACTCTCTCAACGCCCTGGTCTACGTCGTTGACATGAACACCTACGAGTTGCTCTACCTGAACAAGTTCGGCGCCCAGCTCTTCGGAGACGCGTGGGAAGGCCGGACCTGCCACGACGTGCTCCAGGGGGGCAGGGCCACCCCCTGCGACTTCTGCACCAACGACAAGCTGATCATGGACGGCAAAGCGCTCCCGCCCTACATCTGGGAGTACCAGAACAGCATCAGCAGCCGCTGGTACCAATGCATCGACAAGGCCATCCGCTGGACCGACGGACGCATGGTCCGGATGGAGATCGCCATTGACATCACCGAGCGCAAAGAGATGGAACGGATGAAGGATGAAATGATCTCGGCAGTCAGTCACGAGATGCATACCCCCCTCACCGCCATGATGGGCTTTACGGAGTTCCTGCTGGAGAACGAGGTGGACCGGGACCTTCAGAAAAATTACCTGCGGACCATCTACCGGGAGACCGAGCGGCTCAACGAGCTCATCACCAACTTCCTGCAGCTCCAGCGGCTCAAGGCGAGCATGGTCAAGTTCCGGATAACGCCGATTGCCGTCGGCCTGCTGGTGGCGGATGTCGTCTCGCTCTACGCCGCCGCCTCCAAGAAGCACCGGATTGTGGTCGACTGCCCCCCTGACCTGCCGCCGGTGCGGGGGAACGAGGAGCAGCTCTACCAGGCCATTTCCAACCTGGTGTCCAACGCCATCAAGTACTCACCCGACGGGGGCGACGTGACCATCGGCGCCAGCGCCACCGCCGACATCGTAACGCTCTGGGTCAGGGACCAGGGGATAGGAATCTCTCCAGAATTCCAGGAAAAAATTTTCGAGCGCTTCTTCCGGGTCGACAACAGCGACCGGCGCAAGGTGGGCGGCGCAGGCCTGGGCCTGACCCTCGTGCGGGAAATCGTGGCCACCCACGGCGGCCGGGCCTGGGTGGAGAGCGCGCCGGGCAAAGGAAGCACCTTCTTCATCTCCCTGCCGGCCATGACATGAGCCGGCGTCAGTGCGACAGCCAGAGGTAGTCGGCGTCCTCCACGGAGATCGACCCGTTCTGAACCACCGGATCGGGAAGAACCACCCTGCTGGCGAGACCGGGCTTTTCCCGGTCGACCTGGACCGGCATCCCCCCCCGCACGGCATGCCCGCTGCCGGTGATGACCACAACGGTCCGGCCGGGGTTGTTCTTCAGATACTCGACCAGGTGATAGGCCATGGACTTGTTCCAGAGCATCTGGGCCTCGCAGAAGTTCTTGAAGGTCTTGGCGCTGGTATCGTGATCCGAGTAGGAACGCCGGATCATGGCCATGTACGCAGCATCCACGTCACAGGTGATACTGGGGGGGAGCTTACGGCGCTCCTCGCGCGACAGGGACTCGAACCCCTGGCGGGCAACCTTGCGGGTTACCTCCCGGGGGACGTTGAGGCCCACGAGAGGGATGCGCCTGTCCCGGGCAAACAGCAGGATGTCGCCATAGAGGGCCCAGGGGAAGTTCCAGTTTTTCAGGTAGATCCGTTGAAATGACGCCGGATCGGTTTTCCCCGCCACCCAACGGTCCAGTTCATCCTGGCTTTCGTAGGTGAACATCTCCATGGCAATGGCCAGCGGCACGCCGGCCCGATGGAGCTCGCGGACAATCCTGAGCTGAAGGTCATGGTGATAGGGATTGTCATGGGTCTCCCCCACATAGATCACCTTGCCCCCCTTCAGATCCCGCATCATCTCCTCGAAGCCGATCTCCCTGCGATCCATGAGCCGCACGATCAGATCATGGCTGAAGCAGGTGCGTGCCACCACCGCAGTGAGGACCAGCACCAGCGCAATCCCGGCGAATGTTCCCAATCGCTTCATGCTTCCTCCCGAATGACGTCGCGCCATCCTATCTGTCAACCTGCCGGTCAAACGTTACCACGCTGGTTTCGCTGAGCGCCGGGGGAGCTTCCTTCACCCGGTTGTTCCCGCCCGAGAAGACGAGCACCCCGTAGCGCCCGTAATGGGTGATCTTGAGTGCTGCCGCCCCGGCGGCGGCCGGGGAGAGGGAATGGAGGAACGCCGTTACCCGGCCCGGCGCGTCGGGCCGGGTGGCGACCGCGAAGAGCATGTCGCCGGCTCCGGCATAGGTCGTGCCGTCCACGGCAAAGGCGCCGGCAGACGCTGAAACGCCGTGGGGCAGCGGCGACCGGATACCAGTCGTCCCGGGGACGCCGCAAAAAAGAATGTCGCGACCGGCCAGGGCCGCGGCATCGACCTGGTCCTGCCGGATCAGCGGAGCCTCCGCCTGATCGAGGGAACGGAGAAGAAGCGCCAGGGTATCCCTGTCAGCACCGCAGCCGGGTGCCGTTACGACCGTCAGGGCCGTGCTCCCCTTGATCCTGTTCACCGTTGCCGGGAGTTCCTCCGGCGACAGGAGGCGAAAGGTATCCGCCTCGGGATCGAGCGTAACCCGCTCGGGCGGCCCGCTCACGGCAACCGTAAAGCCGGTGCGCCCGCCCGTCGTCTCCACCAGGCTGTCCCGGGACGTGCCGCCGGCGTCCACCCGCGCCCGCACCCGCCCAGGAAACGCATCGCCCTCCTGCCGGACCACCCCGTTCACGAGCCAGCCGTCCCCAACCTGCCGCCGCTTCACCTCGGCCAGGGCGAGACGTGGGCCGCCGGTCCGTTCGAGCCACGGGTTCATGAACGAAACCATGTCGCGGCCCGAGGCGCGGGAAAAGGCCAGGGCGAAATCGTCCCATGATGCCGCCTTGAACCGGAACTCCCGAAACACTTGCCTGAGTGCGCCGAAAAAGGCATCGTCACCAATTTCCCGGCGGACCATGTGGAACAGCATGGCTCCCTTGCCGTAGCCGATGGCACGGGAGGCCGGATCGACCCGTCCCAGGAATCGCCGCAGCGGAAAATCCTCTCCGGCGGGTACCAGCGAAGCATAGTCTGCCAGGAGGCGGTAGCGGTAGTCACGCCCATCCCGGGCCGATTTCCGCTCCTCCAGCAGGTGGTCCGCCAGATAGGTGACGAGCCCCTCGGACCAGTTGCCGCGGTCGTAGGCCACCAGCACTCCGTTGCCCCACCAGCAGTGGGCTATCTCGTGGGGGAGGCTCGTATGGACGATGAAGGGAAGCCGGATGACCGTGCCGCCGATGAGGGTGTAGGACGGGAAGCCGTAACCGGTGGGAAAGAAGTTCTCCACCACGGCGAACTTCTCAAAGGGATAGGGGCCGAATTTCTCCGCGTAGAACCGGAGGTAGCCGGCGGACGCCTCCAGATAGCGGTCGGCGAGCGCCGCGTTTTCGGGGTAGAGATACGTGTAGAGAGGGATGCCGTCCACGTTCCGTTCGGCGACCACGTAAGCGCCGGCCGACAGCGAGAGGGCCTCGGCGGGGTGCTCCTCCTCCCAGACCGAAGT
Organism: Geobacter sp. PheSNFMC; assembly: GCF_059620965.1. NCBI lineage: Bacteria > Pseudomonadati > Thermodesulfobacteriota > Desulfuromonadia > Geobacterales > Geobacteraceae > Geobacter > Geobacter sp. PheSNFMC. The sequence continues at coordinate 49,874 of NZ_JCAMRN010000008.1, read as the reverse complement.
GGTGACGCCCCCGGCCGTTGCCCTGGCCGCGCGCCGACCGGCGGTCACGGCCTCGATGCCTTCGGGGGCTCTGACGGTGACGATTCGGCTGCCCGGCGGCGCCGTCGGTTCCGGATACCAGCCCGCGCCGCTGCCGAGATAGGTCCCCCGCTCGGCAACCACGGCGCTCACCCCGTAGGAGGGGTCCTCCGTCACCACCGGCCGCTCCGGGGCCGGATCATTGAATATGCAACGGTAGGCAACCGTCACCCGCCGCTCGCCGGTGCCTACGGGCAGATTCAGCCGGAGCGCCCCGCCCTCCCTGCGGAAAGGGATGTCGCGGCCGTCCAGGCGCACGGCTTCGAGCCGGGCCGAGCCGTTGAGGGCAAGGCTGAGCTCCCCGGCAGCGCCGGGTGCGAGATGCAGGGTGCTTTCACCGACGACGAGATGCTGCGGCGGCACGAGCAGCACGGCAATCTCCTGCCGGACGACGCGCACTTCTCCCCGTGCCGAACAGGCCACAAGGAGCATGGCGACCAGGATGGCCGAAAGGGCGATGTAAGGTTTCATGGTGAACAACTATACCATCAAACCGCCCGATACCAAGGGCTGCCCCGGAAGCCCGCCCCGCCGCATGACCGGAGCCGCGGGGCGGGGCGACATTCCTCCCGGATCAGCTACTGTCCGGCGTTCCCCTCCCGCTTCACATAACGGTATGTTGTCCGCTTTTCACCCGCCAGGGCAAGGATATCGGCCCGCGCCGCCTTCCAGACGCCGTCCTCCCGAACGAGGCGGATGGCCCGCGTCACGTGGTCGGTGCCGCCCGGTCCTCCCTCCAGGCCGAAGGTGGCCCGAACGGAGACGGAATCAGTGCCGCGCACCGTCACCCGGACCTCCTGCATCTTCTCCCAACAGCACGCCGGGCGGCGCGAGGCTCCGGCAAGGCGACGAGCAAATGCTTCGCGACTCCCGCCACCGGTGATGCTCGTCCGTTCGTAGAGGGCGTCGTAGTTGCCGTCGCGCCAGAGATCGAGGATCGACTCCAGGGCCAGCCGAGCCTCCGATTCGGCAACCGGCGCCGCCTGCCGAGCCGGCCGAGTCGCGAAGGCGTGAGTGGCCGCGAGCAGGGCCGTCAGAAACAGTGTCAGTCGAATGAGCGTCATGTAATCCCTCCATGGATTAATATTCTCTCACCATAACGAATCTCCCGCCTCCCCGCAACCCCTTTCCCGACCCGGCATGGGACAGGCGGCTGCTCGTCGCTACAGTCGCCTGCCCACGGACTCCGCCACGAGCCGCAGCTTTGCCATGAGCGCGTCGAATTTCTTCGGCTTGAGCGACTGGGGTCCGTCGGACGACGCTCGCTCGGGATCGGGATGCACCTCGATCATGAGGCCGTCCGCGCCGGCGGCAACAGCGGCCAGGGCCATGGGTGCCACGTAGTGATAGTTTCCGGTGCCATGGGAAGGATCGGCAATGACCGGCAGGTGGGTCATCTGCTTCAACACCGGGATGGCCGAGAGATCCAGGGTGTTGCGGGTGGCGGTTTCGAAGGTGCGGATGCCGCGCTCGCAGAGGATAACCGACTGGTTCCCTTCGCTCATGACATACTCGGCGCTCATGAGGAATTCCTGGATGGTCATGGACATGCCCCGCTTGAGGAGCACCGGGCGCCGGAGCTGCCCCACCTTCTTGAGCAGGGCGAAGTTCTGGGCATTGCGGGCTCCGATCTGGAGAATGTCGGAGTACTCGGCCACCAGTTCGGCTGTCTCGGGATTGACCACCTCGGTCACGATGGGGAGGCCCGTCTCTTCGCGCGCCTTGGCCAGCAGCTTGAGCCCCTCCTCTTCGAGTCCCTGGAAGGAGTAGGGAGAGGTGCGCGGCTTGAATGCTCCGCCCCGCAACACCTGGGCTCCGGCCGCCTTTACCGCCTTTGCCGTCTCGATGATCATGGTCTCTCCCTCGACCGAACAGGGCCCGGCCATGACAATGACTTCGGGTCCGCCGATGACCACGGTATCCGTAATGGCGACAACGCTCGGCTCGGGCTTCACCTCCCTTGATGCCAGTTTGTACGGCTTCAGGATCGGCACCACGCTCTCCACGCCGTGCATGGACTCGATGCCCTGAAGGACCAGCTTGCCCCGCTCGTCCCCCACGGCCCCGATCACGTCCCGCGTGGTGCCATGGATGACGTGGGGATTGTAGCCCAGTTCGCTGATCCGCCTGATTACCTCGTCCCGGTCCTTTTTTGCCGCTCCCGCTTTCATGACGATGATCATTCCTTCCTCCCGTGGTCTCCCGAAAGGCAAAAGGCCGGAGGATTTCTCCCCCGGCCCAGTGGTGCTGCAGTATTGGTCTTGAAAACTGAAAAGCCGGGGGTGGTATCCTGTCCACCCTCGGCTTCCGGTTTAGTGTATGGTGTGTGCTTCCCCTACGACAAACCCCTACCCTGGGCAGACGGCCTAAAATAAAAGCCGTACCAAAAGTAAAAGTTCTCGTAGAAATAGAGGCCCGAATTCATCATAGATCGTATAGTTGCCGATCCGGCCGGATATTGTCAAGCATTAATTCGCAACGGATACGCCATTGGTTCGATTTCTGCTTTTATTCTTCCCAGTGCTTCGACGCGACACGGCACCAACGCATTTTCAACCAGTTACCCACAAGCCGAACAAGACTCCCGCGGCTGGAACCATGGCCGAGACAGCCGGTGGTTATAGGCAAGGCATCCTGGACAACGGCAGAACCTTCGACAGCACCACCAGCGAGGCGCCGCTGCGCTTCACCATTGGCAAGAACGAGATTTTCCCCGCCCTGGGGCTCTCAATCATCGGCATGCGGCCGGGCGAGGCCAGGAGCATCCTGGTCGCCGCCGCAGACGCCCATGGCCCGCGCCGGGCGGATCATGCTTGTGGTGGAGGTGACCGGCGCCCATGTAGTTCTGGATGGGAATCATCCCCTGGCCGGCTGCGGCCTGACCTTTGCGCTCCGGCTCCACGGAATCGAAAACGCCTGAGCGGGCCATGGTCCGGCAACGGCAACCGTTCGATTAATTCGTTGCCCGCGGCCGGTAGCTGTGTTAACAGTTTCACCGGAACAAGGAGAAGACGATGGGAGCTCTACGCTGCGTCGTCGGCCCTGAATCGGTGCGGATGCTGGAGTTGGGGCATCCCTGGATCATCGCCGACGCCTATACGAAAAAGTGGCCCGCCGGCTCGGCCGGCGACCTGGTGGAACTGGTGGATGCCTCGGGGCGCTTCCTCGCAACGGCCCTCCTGGACCCGGGCGAGCGCATTGTGGCGCGGGTGCTGGGAGGAAAAGGATTCCGCCTGGGGGAAAGGTGGCTGACACAGCGGCTGGAAGACGCCCTGGAGCTGCGGCGGTCCCATGTCCCCCTTGAGGAGACCGATGCCTACCGGCTCGTGAACGGCGAAGGGGACGGTCTGCCGGGCATCACGGTGGACCGCTACGGCGACTACCTGATGGTTCAGCTTTACTGCGGGGGGTGGCGGCCGCACCTGCCGGAACTGACCCGGGTGCTGGCCGGGGCCCTGAAACCGGCCGGCATTTATGAAAAAACCCGCCCCCGCAACACGCGGGAGCTGGAAGCGGTGAGCGACACCAAGCGTTACGGGCGGCTCCTGGCCGGCGCCGCCGCACCGCCACGGCTAGCGGTGCGGGAAAACGGCCTGACCTTCCTGGTCGAACTGGAGCGGGGCCTGAACACCGGCCTGTTCCTGGACCAGCGCGCCAACCGCGGCCAGTTGATGGCCCGGACAGCCGGCAAGCGGGTGCTCAATCTCTTCGCCTATACCGGCGCCTTTTCCGTGGCAGCCGCGGCGGGCGGAGCGAGCCGCGTGACAAGCGTGGATGCCTCTCCCACCTACACCGACTGGGCAAAGGCCCATTTTGAGGCAAACCGCCTCAATCCCAAGCGCCACGAATTCATTGTGGGCGACTGCATGGACACCCTGGCGGAACTCGCCCGCCGGCAGGAGCGTTTCGACATCGTCCTGATGGACCCCCCTTCCTTCTCAACCACGTCGAAAAGCCGCTTCACCACGCGCGGCGGCACCTCGGACCTTGTTGCCGCTTCGCTTCCCCTGCTGGCGGAAGGGGGGCTCCTGATCACCTCCTCCAACCACCAGAAGGTGGATGTGGCCGACTACCTCAAGGAATTGCGCCGTGGAGCGCTCCAGGCGGGCAGCACCGTGCGGGTGATCTCCCTGGCCGGCCAGCCTGAAGATTTCCCCTACCCGGTCACCTTCCCCGAAGGGCGCTATCTGAAATATGTGGTCAGTGTCAAGGGGAAGACGTAACGGGTACGTTACGTCCCGTGGGTATCCCTGAAAGGCGGGGAAAGAGAACCGGCGGATGCAGGAGCGGCAGGACACGTGGAGAGGTTTCACCGCGAAGGGAATTACGGGCGGGAACTGGCCGGTAGGTAATGCTAGGGCACCCGGACGATGCCATCCCCCGGTTTCACCGCTCCTCCCGTCAGGACCCGGGCAAAAATGCCTTCCTTGGGCATGACGCAGTCGCCGGCCTGATAGTAGATGGCACAGCGGGTGTGGCACTCCTTGCCGATCTGGGTCACTTCGAGGAGCGTCTCCCCCACCGTCAAACGCGCACCCACCGGTAGCGCCGGCAGGTCGATCCCCTCGGTGGTGATGTTCTCGGCAAAATCGCCGTTATCCACGTCGAGCCCCAGAGCCCGCATCTTGTCGATGCTCTCCTTGGCCAGAAGGCTCACCTGGCGGTGCCAGTCGCCGGCATGGGCGTCGCCCGCAATGCCGTGGTTCTCCCGCAACTCCACGCCCGCCACCGGCGTCTTGCGCTCCCCCTTGTTCCTGCTGATACAGACGGCAACTACTCTCGCTGACATGAGACCCTCCCGCTTGTGGTGCTTCCGGCACTGTTATCCGCCGATCTTCGCCATGGAAAACGCCTGGTGTTCTGCTTTGTATGCGCTCATACCGTGGCGCTCGGGCTTGACCCCCACGATCCGCCGCAGTGCCTCCTGAAGGATAATCGGGTCGCTGGTTTCGAGGAACGGACGCAGGTCGAACCCTTCATCCGAGAAGAGACAGCTCTTGGCCATGCCGGTCGAGGTGACCCTGACGCGGTTACAATCGCCGCAGAAGTGGCCGGAAACGGCGGTTATCACGCCGAGTGTCCCGGCAGCGCCCCGGATCCGGAAATCCCTGGACGGTCCGGCAAAGGCCCCTTTCTCCACCGGCTCCAGCTCGTGCGATGCGGAGATCCGGTCGAGGATTTCCCGGCCCGGCACGGTCAGGGACTGCCAGTTGTCCTCCCGCGTGGCCGGCATGTACTCGATGAAACGCACCGTGCAGGGACGGTCAATGGTGAGGCGGGCAAAATCGGCCACTTCACCGTCATTGATACCGCGCATGACCACCATATTGATTTTGGGAGGAGGAAAACCGGCCGCGTCGGCGGCGGCGATGCCGTCGAGCACCCGTTGCAGATCACCGATCCTGGTGATGGCCCGGAAGGTGTCAGCCCTGAGCGAGTCAAGGCTGATGTTGAGCCGCTGGACACCCGCGCTCCGGAGATCGGCCGCCATTTCCGGCAGCAAGAGGCCATTGGTGGTGAGGACCAGATGCCGAAGCCCCTCAATGGCGGCAATACGGGCCAGGAACGGAACGATTCCCTTGCGGACCAGGGGCTCGCCGCCGGTGATCCGGATCTTTTCGATGCCTATGGCAACGGCGGCCCGGGCAATGCGGAAGAGGTCCTCGTAGGAAAGGATGTCGCCATGGGCGAGCTTTTCCACCCCCTCGGCCGGCATGCAGTAGCTGCAGCGGAGATTGCACCGGTCGGTGACCGAGAGGCGGAGATAGTTGATGCGGCGGCCGAAGCTGTCAATGAGTTCCATGGGAAATCCAGGCGGAAAGATACGGTGTTGCATTTTTGTCACTATAACAGAATGACCCGTGACAGAGGAGAGTGTATACGAAACCGTCAACGCCGTTACTTCAGAAACCGCTCCTCCACGAAGTCGGTCACCTGCTTCGGATCGTTCAGATCCAGGACCGGCACGTCCAGTTCCAGGGGCTCGTCGCTCGCCACCGCCAGCAGGGTCGGGTCATGCTGCTCACCGCGGCAGAGCAGCGTCGGGCTCCGCTCCCGGCGGTGGACCTCGATCTTGGGAAGGCCGCTCTTCTTGAACCCCTCGGTGATGATGATGTCCACATCGCCGAAGTAGGTGGCGATCAACTCCTCGATGGGGGGGGATGCCTCGTGCTTCTTCACCACGGCCAGCTTTTCGGGCGAAGAGATGAGCATGGTGTCCGCCCCGGCTGCGGTAAACCGATAGCTGTCCTTGCCCGGGTGATCGATATCGAAGCGGTGGGCGTCGTGCTTGATGGCGCCGACCCGGTAACCGCGGGACTTCAACTCGGCGATGACCTTCTCCAGAAGCGTGGTTTTGCCGGTCCCGGACTTTGCCACGAACGATACGGCCTTGGCCATTGGTGCCTCCTCCAGATGCCTGATGTGCTCGAACTCGGACGGCGTATTGACATTGACGAACGTCCGTTCCGGGGCAGCGAGACCGGCCAGTTCCGCCATGGCCACCCGGCGGGTCCGCACCTCGGGGTAGAAATCGTAGATTCGGCAGTTCCCCTGCCGCAGCATCCGCTCCACCGCCGGAAGACAGCCCGTGCCGTACACGGCGAAGAGGGGTTCGAGCCCTCCGCCGGTGACCGGCACCACCACGTCGTAACCCGGCCGCAGGGAGCAAAGGTGCGCGATTACCCGGGAATCGGGCCACGGCACGTCACATGCCGCAACGAACACGTACGGCGTTCCGGCCCGGGCGAGGCCCGCGTGGAGCCCGCCCAGGGCGCTGCCGGGGTGGATATCGGAGATCACCTCCATGCCGAGTTCCCGGAAGCGCTCCCCCCGGTCGCCCACCAGCACGGTCCGGGCAAAGACCCGGCGGAAGGCGTCGATCGCCCGCGCCACGAGAGGCGCGCCACCCAGGGGGAGGAGAGCCTTGTCCCGTCCCATGCGGCGGCTCCGGCCGCCCACGAGGATCACGCCGGTCACGTCGGTGAGGAGAGGATTGTCCATGAGCGGATTGTACGGGGGAAACGGACGAAGAGTCAAAGGGCGATGTAGAACACGGCGCCCCGGCCCTCTTCGGCTTGGGCCCAGATCCGCCCGCCGTGGCGGGTCACGATCCGGTACACCGTGGCCAGGCCGATGCCGGTCCCCTCGAATTCACCGTCCCGATGGAGCCGTTGGAAGGGCCGGAACAACTTGTCGGCATACCGCATGTCAAAGCCGGTGCCATTGTCCCGGATGAAACAGGCGGAAACGCCGCCTACCTCTGCCGTGCCGAACTCGATGAGCGCCACGCAGCGCGTGCCGGTATATTTCCAGGCGTTGCCCAGCAGGTTTTCCAGGGCAATCCGCAGCAGTTGCCGGTCTCCCCGGACAGTAACGCCGGCGGCAATGGCAAACTCCACCGCGCGGCCCGGCTCCCGCTGTTGCAGTTCCCCCGCCACTTCGCCCGCCAGGGCGCTCAGGTCGATCTCCTCCCATGCCAGGTCGCGGCGGGTTACCCGGTAGAGGGCGAGCAGATCGTCGATCAACTCACCCATCCGCACCGCTGCCGCGCCGATCCGGGAGAAGTAGGCGGGAGCCGGCAGAGGGAGCCGGTCGCCGCACTCCTCACGGATGACCGCACAGTAGCCGTTGATGGCCCGGAGCGGTGCCTGGAGGTCGTGGGCCACGGTGTAGCAGAACGCCTCCAACTCCTGGTTGGCGACCTCCAGCAGGGCGGCCTGCCGCTGTTCCCGGGCCAAGTGCTCGGCGTTGTGGATGCTGATGCCGATCACCGGCGCAATCCCCATGAGGAGGCTCAGGTCGCTCTGGAGCAACGGCCTGCCGGTGCGGTTCGTGTCCACCGCCAGCACGCCGAGGGATTGCCCCTCGCAGACGATGGGGCAACTGATGAAGGAGCGAATGTCCAGCCGGCGTCCCACCTCCCGGTGCAGCGGCGGGATGAGGTGGCCGATCTCGTCGAGGTCGTTCACCAGGAACGGCTTCTGGTCGAGAAACGAGGCAGCCACGACGCCGCGGGGGCCGATGCCGTCCAGCGCAATGGGCGTATCGTGGATGACCCGCCGACCTGCCTCGTCGAACCCGAAGCTGGCCAGCACCCTGAGCGTGCTTCCGTCGGCATCGGCCATCATGATCACGCCCCGGTCGTAGTCGAGCCGCTTCTCCAGCAACGCGGCAATACTGGTCAGGATCTGCCCGATGTCGCTCTTGCTGCTGACCACCTGCCCGATTTCGCTCACTAACAGCGCGTTGTCGCTGTTTGACTGACACTGGCCGAGCAGTTTGTCGGCAGAGTCCCGCAGGGTGTCGAGGGTGGCGCTCAAATCCTTGTTCTCGACGCGCTCGGCGGCAAGAAAGAGGAGCAGAATCAGGGGGATGACCACTGCCGCCACAGGGGGGAACAGAGAGGGGCTCAGGAGAAGGGTGGCAAGCCCGAGAACCGAGCCGCCGAGAAGCCCCCAGCGTCGCCCCGTCCGCCAGAGGTCGGCGCGACCCCTGGGCCAGGAAATCACGTAGCGGCAGATCTCACCGCCCCGGAAGATGCACTCGGGATGTTCGATCTCCGGGAGACGCCGGCTGAAGATGAGGACAAGTGCTTCGAGGAATCCCATGCGGTTGGCGCATTGGTACGGCCGCTCACTCACCCCCGGCCGGAAGCGAACCGAGACCTCGATCCGGTTATCCCCCATCTTCCGGGACTCGAACGTCGATGACCGGGTAAAAAAGGCTGCCGCACGATTGAGGAGGGCATAGCCGCGGGCAGGCCCCACCAGCCCGAGGATGTACTGCCGTACCAGGCCGAGCGCCTCGGGTGATGCGGCGAAACGGCCCGCTTCCCGCGCGATGTCGGGGGTGCCGGTCATCCGCGCGAGTGCCTCGTAAAAGCGGTCCGCCTGCTGCTGGGTGAACCAGTGGCCGGGGTCCGCGACCTCGTGTACCGACATGCCGGCATGGCTGAGCACGTCATCGGCCCGAACGTGGGGATACCGTTGTGCGAGGAGCTTCAGATAGGTATCGAAGATCCTGCTGTTATAGAGGGGCGGGCTGTCCATCGATGATGCGCAACTCCGAAAACGCCGGCGGCTGATGGCGGGAGGAACGGCAGGGTGTTACGGTCGAGCTTACCGGAACCGGGGTATGCGGGCAAGCTTATTTTCCCGGCGCGGACAGCGTTCCCCGGACCGGCTTCCCTACCACCACTGCTCCGGATAGTGCCGGTGCTGGACGATATTGTTGGTGAACAGGGCCACTGTCAGCAGGATCAGCGCGCCGGTCAACACCGGGTCCACGAGAAAGGAGAGTCCCGCGTGCCCCTGGACGCCGATCAGGGCAGTGGCGCCACCGGGTGGATGGATGGTGCGGGTGAGGTACATGAGGAGGGTAGCCGCCCCCACTGCCAGGGCGACGGCAACGGGACCGGACCCGAGCCAGGCCGTCACCGCCACCGCGGCAACGGCGGAAACCAGGTGTCCCCCCACCAGGTTGCGGGGCTGGGCGAAGGGAGATTCGGCGGCCCCGAACAAAAGCACCGCCGATGCGCCGAAGGAGCCGATCAGCAGGGGATGGCCCGCCATGCGGGTCACCGCCATGATGGCAAGGACCCCTGCCATCCCGCTCACACACCCCCACAGGGCGTATTTGAACGACAGGGGAGGACGCTCCCTGTTCCTCCCCTGCCCTTTCATCTTGCCGGGTAACCGGGTGATCCGTTTTTTCAAGCGCGCACGGCCTCCATGCCTGGATCAATGAACGGCGCGATCAGTGGCCGTGGCTCGCATGGGCATCGCCGTGGCCGTGGGGCGCCTTCGTCCCGTCCGGGCCGCCGTGGTGGGCGGCGTGCCCCTCCGCGTCCCGATGGAGGCGCTCCACGTAGTGGGTGTACTCCACGTAGGCCGCCACGTACTTCCGGCCGGCGGCCACGCTCTCGTCCTTGTGTTTCTTCGCCTCGGCAACCCGGTCGAAGCGCTCGCGGATACCGGCGGCAACCGCATCGGTGACGATCTTTACGAGTTCGGCCGATGAACCCGACGCCAGGGCGCTGTCGGCCGCCGCCACCGCGGGCTCCACCGTCCCGGCGGGCTTGAGTCCGGTAAAGGGTGCTCCTTCCGCGGCCCGGTGGACCTTCACGAGAGAGGTGAAAAAGCGGTGCTCGGCCGCCTCCTTCGCCTTTGCTCCCTTCTTCGCCGCTGCCACGGTTTCCCTGAAGGAACTGCGAATCTTTGCTTCATCCTTCTCCCTAACCCACTTGAGGACCGGGGTTACGTCGTTCTTCTCCAGGGCGATGCGGGCATCCTGGACGACCGGGCCGTCCAGGGTATCACAGTGGGCCCGGGCACTGCCGGCGGACAGGGTGACCCCGGCGGAGAGAAGGGCCAGATAAAGGGCGGGGATAACGATGGTCTTCTTGTTCATGGTTCAGGTTCTCCTTTACGTGGTTGTAATGGGTGGAGACTGCCTCACTCCCTTTTCCAGAGCAGGGCGGCCGCCGCAACGAGCCCCCAGCAGAGGGCCTGTCCTGCGATGAAATACTCCATGCCGTTCTTTTCCTTTCACGCCAAAGCGCTACCGGCCGGGCCGGTCGGTGCCGCAGCACCGTTCCAGCTCAGCCAGGCGCTCTTTCATATCCTTTTCCTTCAGCCAGCGTTCGGTCACGTCACGAATCACGGCGCCGCTGCCGGCCATGTCACCGGCTCCGTCGCGCACGAGCGCCATGGAGAACTCGGTGGACAGGCGGCTGCCGTCGGCGCGCAGGGCCGGTGCCGTGAGCAGCTTGGTGCCGTAGCGGGTCGTGCCTGTGTCCATGACCCGGCGGTACCCCTCCCAGTGCCGGGCCCGGAGATTCTCGGGGATGATGAGGTCCAGGGACTGCCCCACCGCGTCGGCTGCGGCAAAGCCGAACATCCGTTCGGCCCCGGGGCTCCAGAGCCGGATGATCCCTTCCCGGTCGGCATAGACAACGGCATCGGGAACTCCCTCGGCAACCAGGCGATACAGGACATCGTTCGTATCGTCAGCCATGCGACACCTCCTGTTCTTCCATGTTTGATGATATACAGTACCCCGTCGTGGACGGGGGTCAAGCCCCTCGCATCCTCCTCAGTGGCTCAGGTACGGCACCATGGGGATGAGCTGCCGGTAGTCCTCATAGGCAAGTGAGCTCTGCCAGGTGCCGGTGGCCATGCCGGTGCCGATGCCGGCGGCGAAGAGGAGCACCACCACGGCAGGAAACACCCATGCCGGGAGCGGCCGCCGCCAGAGGGGCGGCGCCATGCGGAGCACCTCCCGCTGGGGACAGTTGGCCACGCAGGTGAGACAGCCAGTGCATTCGGCGGAGCGAATCGTCTCGCGCTCGTGGACCGGAAGCCCGGACGGGCAGGCCCTGGAGCAGTTGCGGCAGCCGGTGCAGCCGGCAGCGTCGCGCCGGATCTTGAAGGGGCTCAGGAAGCTCGCCACCCCCAGCAGCGCGCCGTAGGGGCAGAGATAGCGGCACCAGGCGTTTTTGTAGAGGAGCGACAGCGCCGTGAGCACGGCGAGGACCGTTATCGTGGTGCCCGACATCCTGGTGAAGAAGTGGAGCATCTTCACGTCGCTCACGGCCCAGTAGGGGGTATCGAGAAAGGCCGCCAGGGCAAAGGCCGGCATGTCGATCAGGATGATCTTGACGAAAAAGATGAGCAGCAGGTACTTCGCCCCCCGCAGGACCCAATCGAGCCGGGGCCAGACCCGGAAATTGCGGCCAAAGAGCCGTTGTCCCAGCTTCCAGGCCGCCTCCGACAGGGTCCCCACCGGGCAGAGCCAGGAGCAGAACGACTTCTTCGCCACAAGGCTCATGCCCACGATGGTGAGGAAGATGACCAGGGCTGCCGGGTGGACCGGGTTGATGGTGCCGGTGGCGAGCCAGAGCTTGGTGCTGGCCAGGGCGCCGATGGGCAGGAACCCTTCCACGCCCGGCGGGCGGGAAACAAGCGGGGTTGCGCCGCCGGTCTCGAAGTGGCGGACAAAGACGCCGAAGCGGATGCCCATGACGACGACCCAGGCGAAGAAGCCCCACTGGACAAGGGCGCGCCAGAAGGGAATGCGTATGGGGAGATGGCTAACTTTCATGACATACCTCGATAAACCTGAACAAGCGGCTACCCACAGAGGGCACAGAGGCTACGGAAAGAAAACGCTGGATTGCGGTCAACTCCTGAAACAAGCCGGGCTGTCGTCACAATGCAGATGAGATTCCGGGGGTTGCGTTCCTCGACGTTTTCCTCTGGGCCCTCCGTGGTTATGCTTGGCTGCTTATGTTGGATTACATTGTGAGTTACTTTGCCGCCAGGGGATCCTTGATCTCGTGCTCGGGCTTGAACATGAGCTTTTTCACCCCACGGTTGTTCGTGTACTTGGCCAGTTCCAGGTCGACTTTCAGGGGAACCGTCACCCCGGCCTTGGTCAGGGCCTGCCGCAGGAGCGCCTCGGCCTTGCCCGCGTGGGAGTTGGCGTCGCCCGTGATCCGCAGGGCCTCGGTGGGGTTGTGGAACCCGACCGAGTTCTCGGCGCCGATGAAGACCACCCGGTAGAACGCCTCCTCGTAGTGATCCCTGGCCTGGTCATAGAGGGCCTTGTCGATCTGCTTCCCTTCGGCCCGGGCCTTGTGGGTCATTTCGAAGAGCTTGGCCGCGGTGGCGGTGGCGTATCCGGCCCGGATGAACTGGGACATGGTCCGGTCCTGGATGGCGTAGACCTGGTTGCGGAGCCATTCGGGGCTCTCGGCATGGCACTGCTGGCACGCCTTGAGATCGTTCTTCAGGGGGCTCATGACCCGGTGATCGGAAACCTTGCGGGTGCCCACCTTGGTGTAGGGCATGTGGCAGTCGCTGCAGGCGACCCCCGCCTGCCAGTGAACACTGTTGTTGGAGAAGAGCTCGAACTCGGGGTGGCGGATGAAGGCGAGTTTGAAGCCGGTTACCCCTTGGGTCCACTCGCCGTGTGCCGGGTTGCTCCGCAGTTTTGCGATGATGTTCTCGATGGTAATGCCGCCATAGGTGCTGCCGTCCCAGGGGAAGAACACATCGGTCGACTTCATGGTCTCGTCCTTGGGAATGCTGTAGGTGACGTGGCACTGGGCACAGACCAGGGTCCGCTTCTCCTGGGTGGAGAGCTTCGCCTGATCCACGCCGAGCTTCTCCAGGGCCTTGCCGAGGGTGAAGCCCCGCGAAATCTTCAGGGACAGGTCATCGTTGTTGTGGCAGTCGATGCAGGCCACGCCCAGCATCTGGTGCTCCTTGGGGATCTGGGCATGGACTTCCTGGTAGGGCTTGGAGAAGTAGTCTTTGCCGAGGCGCTGCTGCAGGGCCGGCGCATAGGGGGTCTTGCAGGTGAGGCAGGAGCCTCCCGCCTTGACCCGCCCCGGGTCAACCTCGAACTGGTCCCGCACCATGTGGGCATGGCCCCTGGGCTCCTTGTACTCCACGCCGAATCCCCAACCGTTGTAGAGGAGCGCCAGGAAGGGGAACTCGTCCAGCTTGTCGTAGAAGACGCCGTCGTCGTCATACCCTTTCTTGTACCGGCTCTTACCCGCCACGGTGGGCTCTTCGGTCTTTTTCCAGAGATCGTAGTGGACCGGGTAGGCCTTCCCCCATTCGGCCGGGTCGATGGTGCCGTCGGGGATGACGGCCCTGCCGGCCTGTTCCACCTTCTTGGGGGCACAGCCGGCTCCGGCCGCCGCCACCACTGCCGTTGCGGCCAGGGCAGTGACAGCGGCCCAACGCTTCATGCTTTTCTTATTCATATCGCTCTCCTCTCCTGCGGTAAGTGCATGTTCTGTGGCGACCCGTCACCGGGTGGCCATGGCGCCGGTCAGCTTGTGCCGCAACTGCCGGTGGCAGCCCCAGCACTGGCGGGTCCGGTCCATGGTGGTCACCGTTGCCTCGTGGCACCGGACACAGTTCTGCTGGACGACTTTTGCCCCATGGGACGACAGCGTGATGGGGTCGGGGACATGGCCCGAATAGAAGGCCACCACATCCTTCATGCCGTCGATGGACTTCCAGACGTAGTGCGCCACCGGATTGCCGTTGGGAAGATGGCAGTCCACGCACCTGATCCTCCGGTGGGCGCCGGCGTGGCTCCAAGCCTCGTGCTGCTCGCCCATCACGTGACACCCGGCGCAGAATGCCGGCGACTCCGAGTGCTCCAGCAGGCGGGGCGGGCCCACCAGCGCGAACGCCGCCATCGCCGCTCCCGCAATACCGACGACGAGCGTGGTTGCCAGGACCTGTCGTGACAATGAGATTCCCATTCCATTCTCCTATCGAGTGCGGCGCCCCGGTCGGCCTGCCGCGAGTGCCTGCGGTTGATAGTTAGAATACAAATCATTGGCGCGGATTGTTTGACTCAAGTCAACACCTCGAACATTCATCCCCATCGGCAGGCAACCTCGCCGCAGAGCGCAAAAAAATGCGCCTCTGCCATAAAGAATCTGCCGCTGTTGCCGATGTAGATTAATAGTGGTTCAGTGCCGAACCGCACGAGGGTTTCCGTCCAAAGGAGGTACTACCGTGTTTTTTGCATCGGGAATAAAGAAACAGTTGGAGGAAAAGGACGCCGAACTGGATGTGCTCAAGCAGATGCTTGAAAACGTGAAGAACATTGTAATGCTCTGCGATGCGACCCCTGAAAACACTATTTTTTACATGAACAAGGCGGCGCGGGAGCTGATGTCGAAGTACCGCGCCGAACTGAATGCCGGACTGCGCGGGGCCGATGTGGCCGGCGCCATGAGCCACTCCATCCACCAGTTCCACAAAGACCCGAACCGCGTGCGCATGATCCTGGGCAAACCGGGCGAGATGCCCCATTCGGCCGAGATCCCCATCGGGGGGATAACGCTCCGCACCACGGCCTTCCCTATCTGGGACAAGAAGAATCCCGGCAGGGTCAAATGCTACATGGCATGCTGGGACGACATCACCGCCGAAAAGGAAGTGGACGAGCGCAACCATCAGGAACTGCAGCGCAAGGAATATCTGGAGGAGCGGGTGGCCCAGATCGCCACGGCCATGGAAGAGATGAGCATGACCGTGACCGAGGTGGCCCGCAACACCTCGAACGCCTCGGACTCGGCGGTCCAGGTGGCCCAGAACGCCCACGAGGGGCAGGAAATCGTCAACCGGTCGGTCCAGGAGATGCAGAAGGTGGCCCAGATCGTCCGCGATTCAGCCGCCATCGTCGACTCCCTGGGGGGCAAGTCGGAGAAGATCGGCGAGATCATCAACGTCATCAACGAAATTGCCGACCAGACCAACCTCCTGGCCCTCAACGCCGCCATCGAGGCGGCTCGCGCCGGCGAACAGGGGCGCGGCTTCGCCGTAGTGGCCGACGAGGTCCGCAACCTGGCAGTCAAGACCATGAACTCCACCAAGCAGATCAACGCCATGGTGGCCGAAATCCAGCGGGAAACCCGCCAGGCCGTGGGTTCCATCGAAAACGCCAAGCAGGAGGCCGAAGTGAGCGAAAGCCTCTCGCTCCAGGCGGAATCGTCGCTGGTGACCATCGTTCAGGCCATCGAGGAGATCAAGAACGTCATCACCCAGATCGCCACCGCCTCCGAGGAGCAGGCAGCCACCGCCTCGGTCATTGCCGGCAATCTGGAGGAAATCTCGCGCAACGGCTGACCCTCCGTCCGCCCTTCATCCCAAAACGTACGCAACTGCCTGCAATAGCCCGCTTCTGCGGGCTTTTTTTTGCTTTCCCATCGGGGTTGTTGCCCCACGGCGCCGCATGGTATATGGTTTTCCCATTGATCCAATGACGATTGAAAGGAGACTCCTCCATGCAGGCTCTCGTGAACGGCATCTCCCTCGCCTATGACGACCAGGGCAGCGGTCCGCCCCTGATCCTGATCCACGGCTTTCCCCTGCAGAGAAAGATGTGGCATCCCCAGATCCAGGCAGTGACCGGCGCCGGGTTTCGCCTCGTGACCCCCGACCTGCGGGGCTTCGGCGAATCGGATGCCCCGGACGGCCCTTACTCCATGGAGATCTTTGCCGACGACATCGTGGCGCTCATGGATCATCTGGCGATCGGCCAGGCGGTCATCGGCGGCATGTCCATGGGGGGCTACGTCCTCATGAACCTGTTGGATCGCTACCCGGAGCGGGTTGCCGGGGCGTGCTTCATCGTGACCCGGGCGCCGGCCGACGACGAGGCGGGCAAGGCCCGGCGGCTGCACCTGGCCCAGGAGGTGATGAAGTTCGGGCCTCAACTGGTGGCGGACGCGTTTGTGGAGGTACTCTTTGCCGAGCAGAACCTCACGGAGCGGCCGAAACTGGTTGAGGAGGTCTACGGATGGATGAGCGCCACCGATTCGCGGGGGCTTGCGGGCGGGCTCCTGGCCATGCGGGAGCGCACGGACTACGGCGCGCTTCTGGACCGGTTCCGGGTGCCGGCACTGGCCATCGGGGCCGATGGTGACCGGGCCATTCCGGCCGAATTCTCCCGGGCCATTGCCGCCGGCGTTCCGGGGTGCCGGCTCTGCATCGTGCCCGAGGCGGGGCACCTGGCCAACCTGGAGCATCCGGGGGCCTTCAACGACTGCCTGCTGGAATTCCTCACCTCGCTCGGCAATTGGTAGCGGACATGAAAAAGCCCGCGGGATGCGGGCTTGGGGTGGGACATCAGGCGCATGGACCTCTCAGGGGGGGCACTTGCCGCAAACCGACCGGAACAGGACCGTGCTGAGATAGCGGTCTCCCCGGTCCGGCAGGAGCACCACGATGGTGCTGCCAGCCGGGGCATCCCGCGCCACCTGGACGGCGCCCGCCACGGCGGCGCCGCTGGACATCCCCACGAAAAGGCCCTCGCGGGCGGCCAGCTCACGGGCCGTGTCAAAGGCCGGCTCGTCATGGACCGTCAGCTTCAGGTCCAGGGCCTCGGGGTGGTAGATGGGAGGCACGATGGCTTCCTGCATGTTCTTGAGCCCCTGCACCTTGTGACCCAGCCGGGGCTCCACCCCCACGATGCGCACGGAAGGCTTCTTCTCCCGGAAATAGCGGCTCGTTCCCATCAGGGTGCCGCCCGTCCCCATGCCGGCCACGAAGAAGTCGACGGCGCCGCCTGTGTCGCGGAAAATCTCCGGCGCAGTGGTCTCGTAGTGGGCCAGGGGATTGTTGGGATTGGCATACTGGTTGGGCATATAGTAGCGGTCCGGCTCCTCCTCCAGGATGCGGTGGGCCAGCCGGATGGCACCGTCGGTGGCCTCGTCGTGGGGAGAGAGGACCAACTCGGCGCCATAGGCCTCCAGCACGGCGCGCCGTTCCAGGCTCACGCAGGCGGGCATCACGAGCTTGACCCGGTATCCCTTGACCGTGCCGAGCATGGCCAGGGCGATGCCGGTGTTGCCGGAGGTCGGCTCCAGGATGGTCTTCTCCGGCACCAACTCGCCGGACTCCTCCGCCTTGGCAAGCATGTAGAGAGCCGGACGGTCCTTGACGGAACCGCCCACGTTGTTCCCCTCCAACTTGGCCAGGATGCGGACCCGCGGATTCGGGTTCAGGTGTCGCAGCTCAACGAGGGGGGTGATGCCGATGCTGCCGGCAAGCGAAAAGGGGGGATGCTCCATGGCAGGATTCCTCTAAACGGAAAAAAGGTGCTTAATGCCCTTTCATGCTATACGAACATGCCGTAAAAAACAACATTCGCGAGCCACCCCGGCCTTTGCCCCCAGGAAATCCCCATGACGAACCCGACCCTTGACGAGATCGAACGCACCCTGAAGGACGCCGGAGGGGAAAACCGGCCGGCCGCCCCTGCCTATACCCCTGCAGCCGTGGCACTGATCCTGCGCCGGGACGCCAGCGGGGTGTCGGTCCTCTTCATCGAGCGCTCCCCCCACGATGGCGATCCCTGGTCCGGCGACCTGGGGTTTCCGGGCGGCAAGGTGGAGGCGGGCGATGCCGGTCCCCGCGCCGCCGCCGAACGGGAAACCCGGGAGGAACTGGGCGTCGACCTGGCCTCGGCCCGCCTGCTGGGCCGGCTTGCCGACATCGAGGGGGCCCACCTGCCGATCCGGGTGTCCTGCTTCGTCTACGGCGTGACCGGAGCGCTTTCCCTTCATCCGGGCGGCGAGGTCCGCGACGCCTTCTGGGTCTCCCTGGAGGCACTGTGCGATCCCGCCCGCCACGTGACCGCGCCGGTCCGCTTCGGCGGCGAACTCTTCGAGCGGCCGGCCATCATCCTTCCCGTGTCAGGGAAACCGGTCCTGTGGGGGATCACCTACCGGCTCGTGATGCAGCTCCTGGCCCTCCTCGGCAGGGCGCGGGGATGAGCGCTGTGGAGATCCTCTTTCGCGACGACTACTTGGTGGCCGTGCACAAGCCGGCCGGGCTCCTGGTGCACCGCAGCCCCATCGACCGCCATGAGACCCGCTTCGCTCTCCAGGAGGTGCGCGACCTCCTCGGCTGCCGGGTCTATCCCGTTCACCGCCTCGACAAGCCCACCTCCGGCGTCCTGGTGTTCGCCCTGGACCCGGCAACGGCCCGCGCGCTCGGTGATGCCTTTGCCGGCGGACTGGCGGACAAGACCTACCTGGCGGTCACCCGGGGGATTGTTCCGCCGGAGGGAATCATCGACCATCCCCTGAGCGCAGAACCGGATCGGCTGGACAGTGCGAAGAGCTCACCGGCAGCGCCTCAGCCGGCGGTAACCGCCTTCCGGCGACTCGCTGAAGCGGAACTGCCCGTGGCAACGGGGCGCCATGCCACCTCCCGCTACTCGCTCGCGGAGCTCAGGCCCCGCACCGGCCGCCGCCACCAGTTGCGGCGCCACATGAAGCACATCTTTCACCCGATCATCGGCGACACCACCTACGGCGAAGGGCGCCACAACCGATTCTTCCGGCAAGAGCTCGGCTGCGGCCGGCTCCTGCTCCACGCCGCGGAGCTCTCGCTCCCCCATCCCGCAAGCGGTGAAATCCTGACCATTGCCGCCCCGCCGGACCGGGAACTTGCCCGCCTTCTGGACCGCCTCGGCTGGCTGGCTGCGGCGACCGGTCGCAGGCGGCCGGTCGAACCCGCGCCGCCTTGATTTTTGCCCCGGCGGCGCATATGGTACGCGCAGGGACAACAATCGCGCACTGTGTTACTCTTTTCAGGCAGGGAGGTGCATGTCATGGGAGAGAATGCGAATCTTGAGAAGGCCACCTTCGGTGCCGGCTGTTTCTGGCATGTGGAAGAAGAATTCCGCCGCGTGCCCGGGGTTGTTTCCACCCTGGCGGGATACATGGGGGGATGGAAGGAGCACCCCACCTATGAAGAGGTCTGCTCCAAGGCCACCGGCCACGCCGAGGTGGTGGAGGTGACCTTCGACCCCGCTGCCGTCACCTATGACCACCTACTGCGGGTCTTCTGGGACTGCCACGACCCGACCCAGCTCAACCGGCAGGGCCCCGACATCGGCACCAACTACCGCTCCGTCATCTTTTACCACTCGCCGGACCAGGAGCGGGCGGCCCGGGCATCCCTGGAGCACGAGCAGCGCTCCGGGCGCCATTCCCGCCCCATTGTCACCGAGATCGTTCCGGCTGCCACCTTCTGGTGGGCCGAGGAATACCACCAGCACTACCTGGAAAAGCGGGGCAGCGGCAGTTGCCGCTGGTAGGCCGGGGCCCGGCGGGGCCTCCACGAGCCCGGAGCGGGAGCTCCCGCCCACGGGCAAATGATCCGGCACACGCACACTATCCCCATCCCACGAGGATCCCATGAACATCATTGACCTGCGCAGCGACACCGTTACCCGGCCGAGCCCTGCCATGCGCGCCGCCATGGCGGGAGCCGAGGTGGGGGACGACGTCTACGGCGAAGACCCGACCGTGAACCGGCTGGAGGAACTGGGCGCCGCGACGCTCGGCACGGAAGCGGCCCTGTTCACCGCCAGCGGCACCCAGGCCAACCTCCTGGCCCTCCTGGCCCACTGCCGGCGGGGTGACGAATACATCGCCGGCCAGACCGCCCACTGCTATCGCTACGAAGGGGGCGGGGCCGCCGCCCTGGGGGGTATCCAGCCCCAGCCCCTGGAGGTGGAACCCGACGGGACCCTCGATCTCTCAGCCGTGGCCGCCGCCATCAAGCCGGACGACATCCACTTCGCCCGCACCCGGCTCCTCTGCCTGGAAAACACCCATGCCGGACGGGTTCTTCCCCTGGACTACCTAGCACGCGCCAGACAGCTCTGCAACGAGCAGGGCCTTGGCCTGCACATGGACGGCGCCCGCATCTTCAATGCCGCCGTAACGCTCGGCGTACCGGTCCGCGAGATCGCCGGCCACGTGGATTCGGTGTCGGTCTGCCTCTCCAAGGGGCTCGGCGCCCCGGTGGGGTCGCTGCTCTGCGGGAGCAGGGAGTTCGTCGCCACGGCCCGCCGATGGCGCAAGGCGGTCGGAGGAGGCATGCGCCAGGCCGGCATCCTGGCGGCCGCCGGCATCCTGGCCCTGACCGGAAACGTGGACCGGCTCGCCGAGGACCATGCCAACGCCCGCCGCCTGGCCGAGGGGTTGGCCGCCATCCCGGGGCTGGCCCTCGACCCGGCCCAGGTCCAGACCAATATGATATTCCTCTGCCTTCCTCTCCACACGGCGGACCGGCTCGCCTCGTTTCTCAACGAGCGGGGCATCCTCATCTCCGGCCGGGAAAGTATCCGTCTCGTCACCCACCTGGACGTGACATCTTCGGACATAGAGCGGGTTCTCGCGGCATTCGGCGCATTCTTCGCCGGCCACGGCGGGATGCACCCGGGAGCGCCGTCATGACGGTCCGCAGCCTCGCCGCCATGCTTGTCCTTGCCGCTACCGCGTCGCTCACGCCGGCACTGCTTCATTCCGCCCCGGACAAGCCCGGCCGGACAGCCGAATCCCGCTACCCCTCAGTGGTCGTCTTCGTGGGCGAAGGCTGACTCTACTGCGATGCGGTGGAAAGGTTTTTCACCGGGAAGGGCATCCCCTACGTCTGTCGCGACATCCGCCGCGACCGCACCGCGTTCCGGGAGTGGCGCGAGCGCTACGGCGGCGACATCGTGCCCATGGTAGTCCTCGACGGAGGGAAGAAGGTCTTCGACGGCTGCGACATCCCCGCCATTGAGCGAGCCATGGCGGACATCCTCTCCCCTGCGCCGTGAGCATCCCCCTCGTGCCGTACACAGCGGCAGCTCCCCAACCCCCTGTTACTTGGTAAAATGCCCAAAGTTTTTTATTGACTTTTAATGTGTATCCTTTTACCATGCCGGCGATTTTCATGACAGAGGAGACCGGCCCCATTCCCACCCGCTAGGACGGCGGCCCGCGCGATTCACCGGAATCCAGACCTTTCCTGGCATTTCCCATCACAGCGAACGGCAACTCACGGCAGTCGGCGTACTCCACGGCACTGCCCTGGTTCCGCGATCCGTCATACCCACCGGTGCCGGTTTCGCCCCTGTCTTCGGACGCCTGCATCACCTGCGACCGACAGAGAGGATCTTCATCCATGCATCTGACCGATTGCTTCACAGACGTTATGGCCTACCTGAACCACTCCCTCAGGACCATTGCGGTCCGGCAGCCCCCCTACGGAGAAATCCGCGGCGAAATCGAACGGTTCATGGCGGCGGCGGATGCCGCGGCCCGCAGCGAAGGGCTCGACCGGGA
This sequence comes from Geobacter sp. PheSNFMC, assembly GCF_059620965.1. Classification (NCBI taxonomy): domain Bacteria; kingdom Pseudomonadati; phylum Thermodesulfobacteriota; class Desulfuromonadia; order Geobacterales; family Geobacteraceae; genus Geobacter; species Geobacter sp. PheSNFMC. Next base: position 28,135 of record NZ_JCAMRN010000008.1, on the reverse strand, counting down.
GGAATTCGACCTGGCGCGTTTCGCCGTCTGCGCCTGGATCGACGAGTCGATTCTCTCCTCGGCATGGGAAGAAAAAAATACCTGGCTGAAGGAGCAACTCCAGCGCATCCACTACGCCACCACCGACGCGGGGGAGGAATTCTTCACCAGGCTCACGGCGCTCGGGCTCAATCAGCGGGAGGTGCGGGAGGTGTTCTACCTCTGCCTGGCCCTCGGATTCGCCGGCAAGTACTGCAAACCTGGCGACGAGTACCATCTGGAACAGTTGAAGACCGCCCAGTTGAAACTGCTCATGGGCAGCTCGGTGGGCCTGCCACCCCTGGAACGGACCGAACTCTTTCCCGAGGCGTGGCCCGCCGGACCGCCACCGGCAGCCATCCGGCCCGGGCGCGGAACCGGAAACCGGGCGCTCGCGGCAGTCGTGGCGGCTGCGCCGGTGGTTCTGCTCCTGATCCTGTTCCTTGCCTACCGCTTCACGCTCTCGGGCGTGGGGGACACGTTCCTGAGGACGGTACCGTACTGATATGAACGAACGAATGGTGAAATCACTGAAATGGCTGCTGCTGGCGGGTGTCGCCCTGCTCACGATATTCCTGATGGCCGGGATCGTCCTGGCGCTCGACTGGCCCTGGTGGGTGGCCCTCTGCCTGCTGCTGCTCCTCGCCGGCATCGCAGTCGGGGCCATGCTGCTGCGGTCCGTACTGCTGCGGCGCCGGGAGCGGCACTTCGTCAGGGAGGTTATCGAGCAGGAACAAGGCGGACTCAACTCCTTGTCCGACGGGGGCCGGCAGCACCTGGACCAGCTCGCCGATCAGTGGAAGGAAGGGGTGGGAGCCCTCAGAAGCTCGCACCTCAGGCGACGGGGAAACCCCCTCTACGTGCTTCCCTGGTACCTGGTCATCGGCGAAAGCGGCTCCGGCAAGAGCACGAGCCTTGCCAGCGCCCGGCTCGCCTCTCCCTTCACCGATGCCCGGCGGGCCGCCGGTGATGCCGGTACGCGCAACTGCGACTGGTGGTTCTTTGAAGAGTCCGTCGTGCTCGACACCGCAGGCCGCTACGCCGTACCGGTCAATGGGGACCGGGACCGGGACGAATGGCAGAAGCTCCTGGCACTGCTGGTCAGGCACCGGAGGCGCGAACCCCTGAACGGCCTCGTCCTGACCGTGGCCGCAGACCGCCTCCTTTCCGGCGGACAGGAGGAAAACGCCGAGGATGGGCGGACCATGCGCCGCCGGGTGGATGAACTGATGCGCGCCCTGGGGGTGCGGGTACCGGTTTACGTGCTCGTAACCAAGTGCGACCTTGTCGAAGGGATGAACTGCTTCGCCGAGCTTCTGCCGGAAAAGGCGCTGCGCCAGCCCATGGGCATGATCAACCGCGATCTGACCGCCGACGTGGGCTCATTCACGGCCAAGGCGCTGGAAACGGTAACCGAACGGCTCAGGAGCCTCAGGCTCCAGATTCTCCACCGGCCCGAGGCCCGTGACGCGGCGCCGGCTCTCGCCTTTTTCCCCGAGGAGTTCGCAGGGCTCCGCGAGGGGCTCACCGCGTTCATGGAGGGGACGTTCCGCGAAAACCCCTACCAGGAAACCCCGCTGCTGCGGGGGGTGTTCTTCGCCAGCGGCCGGCAGACCGGCAGCCCCCGCTCCCGGTTCAGCGAAACACTGGGCACCATTGCCGGGCCACGGCTGCTCCCCGACACCAACCGCGGCATCTTCCTCCACGACTTCTTTGCCCGGGTCCTTCCCGCCGACCGGGCACTCCTGGCCCCGACGCACCGGGCCGTCCAGTGGCGCGCCGTCACCGGCAACCTGGGGATCCTCTCCTGGCTGCTGCTGGGTCTGGCCCTGTGTGGCCTCCTGTCCTTTTCCTTCGTGAAGAACATGGCCACCATCCGCGAGGTATCGCGCCAGTTCGAACGGACACCTCCCCTCAGCGCGGATCCGGTGAATAACCTCCTGGTTCTTGAGAGCATCCGCCAGGGGATCCTGCGCGTGGAAGAACGGAACCGCGCCTGGTGGGCGCCCCGGCTCGGGCTTAATGAAAGCCGGCGGGTGGAAGCCGTCCTCAAGGACAAGTTCTGCAGCCAGTTCCGGGACGGCTTTCTCGCCCCCTATGACCGCCACCTGGCCGAAGGGGTGAACGGTCTCTCCGCTGCCACGCAGGACGAACTCTTTGCCCGGTACGCCATCCACCTGGCGCGACGGATCAACATCCTTACCGCCAGCCGGGCAGGCAGGGGACTCGATGATCTGCGCGCCCTCCCCCAGCCGGCGTCCCTCTCGTTCATGGCCGCTGAAACCCCGTCGGTCGCCGACGCGCACAAGCGGTTCGGAGAGCTCTATCTCCACTATCTTGCATGGCGATCCGACTCTCCCGATGTGGCCCGCGAGGCGGCCCAGCTCCAGGGCTGGCTCAGACGGTCCCTCGCGCTCAAGGACGGCAGCCTCTCCTGGCTCGCCCCCTGGGTCGACCGCCATGGAGGGCTGTCACCCGTAACCCTGGCGGAATTCTGGGGAGGAGGCGTGCCGGCGCCGGATGAACCGACGATCGCCCCGTCCTTCACCGGCAAGGGCAAAGACCGGATCGACAGCCTCATGCGCGAGCTGGAAACCGCGGTGGGCGACTCCCGCCTTCTGGCAAAGGCACGGGAAGGATTCACCCCCTGGCACCGGACCCGGTGCATCCAGGTGTGGCAGGAATTCGCGGCCTCATTCCCCCGCGGCGCCGAGAGACTGCGGGGCAGCGGGGAGTGGCAGCAGACCGCAGCACGGATGGCCACCGGGCACGGTCCGTACTTCGCGTTCATCAACCGGATGTCCCAGGAACTGCATCCCCTGGCGGGCACGGCAGAAATCCCTTCTTTTGCGGCACAGCTCTTCGCATTCCAGGTTGCGCGGGCCGGAGGCGCCGTCTCCGCGCCCGATACGGCAACCCACGTCACCGGAGAAAGCCGTCGCCTCATGGCCTCCATCCGCAGGAGGCTGGGAAACGAGGCTGCGGCCAGCGCCATTGATCCGCCCCCCATGGCTGCGCACAACTGGCAGGAATACCAGACGGCCCTGGCGGCCATCGCTCCGGCCGCATCATCGCGGCAGCAGGCCTTCCAACTGGCATCCCAGACCTTCACCGATGATCCCGCCACGGGGAAAACCCCCTTCCATGCAGCCTGGAATGCAGCCGCACGGCTGAAGCGGGATATCGCCGGCGCCGGTGCCGACGACGCCCTCTGGCGCCTCGTCACCGGTCCCCTCGATTTCCTCTGGGGATACGTCAGGCGCGAAGCCGGCTGCCAACTCCAGACCCTCTGGGAGGAGCAGGTCCTCGCCCCCACCCTGGGCATGCCCCCCCAACAGGCGGGCCCGATGCTGCTGGGCCCCGACGGCCTTGCCTGGCGCTTCGTGAAGGGCCCGGCCGCCCCCTTTGTCCGGGGCACGGCAGCGGGGTATGCCCCCCGGCAGACACTGGGCGGGGCGCTGCCGCTGGAGGGATCCCTCTTCGCCTTTTTGGGCAAAGGGGCACAGCTCAATGCCATGACATCCGGCCGGCAGTCAAACTACACCGTAGCAATCAAGGGACTTCCCACCGACGCGAACCCCGAGGCCCGGATCAAGCCGCACGGCACGAGACTGGAGCTCCAGTGCGCCGGGCAAGCCCAGGCTCTCGTAAACCAGAACTTTCCCGTGGGCAAGACCTTCTACTGGTCGCCCGACAGTTGCGGCGACGTGATCTTCCAGATCGAGGCGGGCGACCAGGTGCTCACAAAACGATATGCCGGACCCCAGGCATTCCCGGACTTCCTCCGTGAGTTCGCCAGCGGGCATCGCACGTTTGCGGCCGGTGAGTTCCCGGGCGAGAAAGACGCGCTGGCGCGCATGGGGATCACCTCCATCCGGGCAAGCTACCAGTTCATCGGCAGCCAGCAGGTGATCAGGCAGGGCGGCGCCATGGCCGGAGCCACGGCGCCACGGATGATCGCCCGGTGCTGGTAGGGGCACCCATTCTGCGGTTTGTATCGCGGGAGAACAAGGAGCTGAACTGATGCCCTCCGTTGATCCGTCCTGGCGCTGGGCCGCCTTCGGCAAGCATCCTGCCGCAGCCGACTACTTTCGGCTCGGTGAGGATTCTCCCTTTGTCGAGGGATTGGCCACGTGGGTGGAGAGCGGGTACCGCCATCTCATCAGCCGGCGCGAAGCGGCATTGCCGTTCTGCTCCTGGCGCTTCTGGTCCCGGGGATTCGGCCGGGATGCCCTTGTCATTGGAGTGGTCCGGCTTTCCAGCGACAGCCTAGGCCGCCCCTATCCGCTGCTCATCATGGGGAGCGGCCCCCTTGAGGGATGGGAAGAGCAGTGGGATCTGCTCCCTTTTGCCTGTGAACCGTCATGGTGCCAGATCGAGTATCTGGCGACGCACACCTTTGATGATCTGAAGCACATGGGCGAAGGGCTCCAAAGGGTGCGGCCCCCCGGATCGGATTGGGACGGCCTGGCGGAACGACGCCGCGGCCTGAACCGGCTCGGCTCTCCCCTTGATCCCTATGTATCCTTCCTGGACATCCCCCGTCTCGAACAACTGGTCGCCGGGCATGCCGGCCGGGAAGAGTTCTCCGTCAAGCTCGACCGGAGGCCGGTGCATGACAAAATCACCCTGGTAAGCCTTTGGCACCTCCTGACCAAGAGGACCGTCAAAGGAATCCCCCACGCCCTTTTCATGGGCGGCAACCTGGAGCATTCCTTTCTCGCCTCCTTCCGGCGGGCCCTGACTCCGGGAGATTTTCTCCACCTCTGGTCCGCGCCGGACACAGGAGGGTGGCATGCCAGCATCGGAACGGAGCACGCCTTGGACATTGCATCTATCGGAAAAGAACCGATATGCCCCGAACGGCCGGCCGGCGAGGACATTCGCTATGATCCCCTCTTTGACGCACTCCAGGCAGAGGTTGACAAGCTCACTTCGCCCGCCGCTGCCGGTACCGTCGACTGGGAACTGGTGGTACGCATGGCAGCCGACATCCTCGCCACCCGGTCCAAGGACCTCCTCGTGGCGAGCTACCTGGCGGTGGGGCTCGTCCAGACCCGCGGGGGAGACGGCCTCGCTCTGGGGCTCACCGTCTGGCGCGATCTCCTGGAGCGGTTCTGGTGCACCCTCTACCCCACCCGCACACGGGGGCGCCAACGATCGGTGGAGTGGTGGCTGGATCGGACCGCGATCGCCCTGCATCATCAGGGAAACCGGTCCCTTCCCCCTGAGCAGCACGGCATTGTGCTGGAAACTCTTGGCGCCATAGACCGCTTTCTGGGAGAGCGCCTGGAGGATGCCCCGTCCCTTACGAAACTGAGGCAACTACTGGCGGACATGGCGCCGGAAGGCGGAGAAGGAACGGCCCCCGAAGCCGTGGTTGCTACGCCGGCTCAAGCCGAGGCTCCCGCCGCTGGCCTATTCGCGCCGCCCCGTCAAACCGCCGCCCCCGCCGTGGAGCCTCCCTGCCAGGCGATTGCCACTGGCTCCTCCCTTCAGATGCTGGAGGAAGCGCTTCGCCAGGTGGGGGAGGCGGCCGGCGCCCTCATCCAGCAGGATCCCGCGGCCCCCGTATCCTATCGGCTCTCCCGCCTTGCCGCCTGGGGGAAGGTAACCGAGCTCCCGCCGTCGATAAACGGACGAACCCGAATCCCTCCTCCCGAGCGGCAGGTGCTGGCCCTTCTCCAGGAACTGGCCAGCCACGGAGACGGCGAGGCGCTCCTGAAGGCGGCTGAGGCGCGGCTTCCCCAGTTCATCTTCTGGCTCGATCTGAGCCGGCTCACCGCCAAGGCTCTCTCCCGCCTCGGCGACCGCTTTGCCGCCGCCCGCGAAGCGGTCTGCGCGGAGACGGCTGCCTTTGTGGGGCGACTTCCGGCCCTCCCTGACCTGGCCTTTGCCGACGGCACTCCCTTTGCCACCCCGGAAACCCGCCAGTGGCTCACGGGGCTCGCGCAGCGCGGGGCATCCGTTGCCGGCTGTCCTGCTGTGGGCCATAACAACGGTCGCGCCGCGGCCATTGCCCGGGAGGTGGAAGAGGCCCAGGCTCTTATTCGGGACGGCAAACTCCTGGAGGCGGTGGAGCGGTTCCAGAAACAACTCGGCAACGGCGCCTCCCGCAAGGAGAAGCTCCACTGGCGTCTCGCCCTGGCCCAACTCCTCGTGAACACCAATCGGGCCAAGCTGGCGCTCCCCCATTTGGAGCAGGTCGTGGCGGACATCGGGGCCTTCGGCCTCGAAGAGTACGACCCGGTCCTGGCCCTGCGGGGGCTGAAGCTCGCCTGGGCCGGCTTCGATTCCCAGACCGAGCCCCGCTTCAAGGGAAAGGCCGCCGATGCCCTCCACCGGATCGCCCGCCTCGATCCGGTGGAGATGGTGCGACTGACGAAGGGGTAGATAACGATGGAACGGGATTGCGAATCGATTGCTGGCGGAAAAGGCTCCAAAACCGGGGCCCAAAAATCCGGAACCGGTGAGCGGATCGCCGTGACCGGTTTCGGTCTCGTGACCCCCATGGGATTTACGCCCTGGCGCTCCGTGTCAGCCGTAATCCGCAGCCGCAGCCACTTCGCCTGGCACGAAACGGTTCTGGTGGCCGACGCCCCCGACGGCACAGCCCTGCGTGGTGCGACGATCAGCCGGGTTTCGGGGAAAGACGTGCGGTTCGGCCTGACCGGGAGCGAGCGAAGTCTGGCGCTCCTGGCACCGGCGCTCCGGGAGGCCGCCAGCGGCCTTTCACCCTCCCCTGGCGACGCGGTGCCGGCATGGATCATCAATGGGATCCCTTCGGAAGAAGTCGGGGCAATTCCCTGTCCGGCGGACATTCTTCCCCCCCTCTCTCCGATGGAGCATCTACCGGTTGGCCGGGAGGCAGGCTCCGGACGCTGCCTCTTTCTTGACCGGGTAGCCGAGGCGGCGAAGGCTCTCGGAGAGGGGAGATGTCCGCGAGCGCTCATCGCCGCCGTCGACTCCCTCTGCTTCCTGCCGGTGCTCGAAGAACTCCTGGCGGCCGGCAGGCTTCTGAGCGGGCCCAACCCCGAGGGGATCATCCCCGGAGAGGCGGCCGGAGCCATCCTCCTGGAGCGGGAAGAGTCGGCACGGAAGCGGGGCGCTCCCATCTACGCGTTCGTCTCATCATGGGGCCACGGCATTGATCCCGCTCCCCGCACCGGAGGCCATCCCGCGCAGGCACGGGGGCTCACCGAAGCGTTCATACAAGCCTTCGACGGACTTCCTTGCCCCGGTGAAGAGATCGGGCTGGTTGTCGCCGACCTGAACGGCGAACGGCAGCGTGCACTGGGATGGGCCGTAGCCGAAGAACGGGTTTTCGGCCCCTCACACCGGGAGCGGCAACTGTGGCTCCCCGCCTTCTCCGTCGGGGAATGCGGCGCGGCCCTCGGCGTGGTGCAGACCGTCGTCGCCGTCGCAGCTCTTGCCAAGGACCTCGCCAACGGGGAGCAGGTCGCCCTCTGCTCCTCCGACGACGGAGGAGAGACGCGGGTACTCTGTCTCGAGCGGGGAGACTTCACCGATCGCCATGCCCTTAACCGGTGGCGGCGGGAACAGCAGGCGAAAACGAACGAAAGAGTAACCTGATGGGAGCAACGCTTGTCGTCAACGGCCAGACCGTCGTCCACAAGGAAAGCGGCGGCGTAGTCACTACCACCGACGTCTGCAAGACGCCGGTGGGAAACGCCGTGGTGCCAATTCCCTACACCAACGTCGCCCGGTCGGTCGATGTGGCAAACGGCAGCAGTACCGTGGCCGTGGACGGCCACCCGGTCATGCTGAAGGATTCGGTCTTCAGCCGCAGCAGCGGAGATGAGCCGGGCTCCCTCGGCGGCGTCGCCTCCGGGGTCACCGGCGGCAAGGCGAAGTTCGTCAACTTCTCGAACAACGTCTTCTTCGAAGGACGCCCGGTCTGCCGCCGTCTCGACCCCATGGTCAGCAACCTCTCCGGCACGGGGAACACCCCGCCGGCGCCTCTGATGCAGGAGAATATAGCCGTGGCGGCCGACGATCACCAGGGGCACCGGATACCGTTCACCTTCTCCTTCAGGCATCCGGACCTGAAAAGCGGCAGGGTCGAATTCCCCTCATTCACCGCCCGGCACGCCATGGAGGGAACGACCGGTCCGGGGGACGACCCCGACGGCTACTGCGACGACGTCCACCTCGCCGACGCGCCGGGGGCCTACGACCTGAGGTTCGTCGACTTCGAGCGCGAACGGAAGAGACTCCCCCGCGAGGAGACCACCACATGACCATATCCGCCACCCTGCGCAGGGCGGTCCTCTTCCTGCTCATCACACCGATCATCACCCTGCTTGCCTGCACGAGCAGCGAAGGGACGCAGAAAAAAGGGACGCACACCGCCACGGACAAAGGAGTACCACGGATGACCACCTACCCCATCGGAAGATTCGCCATCGATGTGCCGGCGGAGATGAAGCTGGTTCACCAGTGGCAGAGGCTCCGCTACGCGGAGATCGAGGAGTTTGCCTGGCCCGGCAGCGTTCCCCGCGCACAGGCCCGCGACGAGGCATGGAAGAGGCGCCTGGCAGAGATCGGCAAACTCACGCCACCCAAAGGAAAGGAGCGGGTGATCATCGAGACCCGCGAGTTTCCCGGCTTGGGAGATTGGGCGCGGGGGGTGTTTTATTACGGGAACTATATGATGGTAAACGAAGGGAAGTGGTCTGTTTTATTGGATTACGGCAATGCCGGTGTTTGGATTGAAACAAGGAGCGCAATCATAGAAACAGAGAACATCAACAAGATGCTTCGAAATATCAACAACATTGCCAAGTCTTACACTACACGCCGTTTTGGTGAACTCAAGCCCTCATCAGGCTACTGGTTTTATACCAAACATGGTGCCTTGGACCTTCCCTATTTGCGTCAGGAAACGGCCGCCGCCCGGTTCGAGGGGCACCCGCTGGGGTTGGAGATCGACATCGAGACAACGGAGACGCACAAGGTAGAAGAAGCCGGTCTCATCAAAAAGACCATGGCCGCCATGGCGACAGGATTCGCAACCGGTTTGAATATCGACAAAATCCGCTCCAGGAAAAAGACTGTTGCCGGCCTCGACGGAGAAGAAGAAGTTCTCAGAATGAACGATGGCAACAAAACCGTCTTGAACTTCGCATGGGAATACCGGGGAAGAAAGGATTCCGGAGAGTATCCGGAGATACGCATTACCATGGACAGCGCTGATGGCAAACTGGAGCAAAAGCTCCAGGTCTGGGACGCCGTGCTTAACTCGCTGAAACCGATGTACGGAACCGGCAGATAACGGGGAGAACGACGGGTGAGCATTTCCTCGGAAATCAACCAGATCGACATCAAGTGGTGGGAGTTGTTCGACACCATACGGGGTCTCAGGACCGAGGTGCAGAACCGGATCGTCATCGAGCGGGAGGTGATCCCGATCATCTTCATCCCCGGCATCATGGGAAGCCGGCTGAAGTTCGCCAAGGGCAAGAAGCAAGGGACGAGAGCATGGGACCCCGACTCTTCTGGCTTCATGTCAGTGGTCGCCCTGGAACCCTTCTCCGGCACCGGCGACGGCACCGTCCCCGATTCGTCGGGCAAGGCCCTCAAGGTTCCCACGGCACGGATCGGCCGGGATTCGCATGCCGATTTCTTTTCCATCGATCACCAGAGGATCTATGGGGCAGATCCGGCGAAGAAAATTGTCTTCACAACCGTCTGGAACCTGGCGATCAAGCGGAGCGAGGAAAAAGCGGGGACAGCCAGGACATGAGACATGAAGTTACGCGCCAACGAAAGGAACTCCCCCGCGAGGAGACCACCACATGACCATATCCGCCACCCTGCGCAGGGCGCTCCTCTTCCTGCTCATCACACCGATCGTCACCCTGCTTGCCTGCACGAGCAGCGAAGGGACGCAGAAAAAAAGCACGCCACCCTCGACTGGCAAAGGAGTACCACGGATGACCACCTACCCCATCGGAAGATTCGCCATCGATGTGCCGGCGGAGATGAAGCTGGTTCACCAGTGGCAGAGGCTCCGCTACGCGGAGATCGAGGAGTTTGCCTGGCCCGGCAGCGTTCCCCGCGCACAGGCCCGCGACGAGGCATGGAAGAGGCGCCTGGCAGAGATCGGCAAACTCACGCCACCCAAAGGAAAGGAGCGGGTAATCATCGAGACTCGCGAGTTTCCCGGCTTGGGAGATTGGGCGCGGGGGGTGTTTTATTACGGGGCCAATTGGGCTGATGATGAAGGATATTGGCTGATATTCGCTGACTCGGGAACAAGCGGGGTATGGCTCACGTATCACGGCTTGACTGATGCTAAACAGGAGATGCTGACCTGGTTGCTTGAAATCGCCAGATCCTACCAGTCCCGTCGCTTCGGCGATCTCAAACTCCCCCCTGGCAACTGGTTCTATACCGAACGTGGTGCCATCAATCTCCCCTACCTGGAGCAGGAAACGGCCGCCGCCCGGTTCGAGGGGCACCCGCTGGAAGTGAAATTAGTCATTAAAACCGTCGAAACCCGCAAAATCGAGCCGGAAGGTCATGGACTATTGGGAAGACTAGGGGCGTTACTGGCTACCAGATTTGCCGGCAATGTCGAGATCGAAAAAATCCGTACCGGCAAGAGAATGGTTGCCGCCATGCCGGGCGAGGAGACAATCCTACGAGCTGACGAAGACGGAAGAAAAGAACTGAGTTTCATGTGGCGGTATGCCGGAGAAAAGGATTCGGGAGAGCACCCCAAAATCCTCATCGAAATGGAATCCGTTGACGGCCGCATTGAAGAGAAGTTGCAGATCTGGGACGCCATCCTTAACTCGCTGAAACCGATGTACGGAACCGGCAGATAACGGGGAGAACGACGGGTGAGCATTTCCTCGGAAATCAACCAGATCGACATCAAGTGGTGGGAGTTGTTCGACACCATACGGGGTCTCAGGACCGAGGTGCAGAACCGGATCGTCATCGAGCGGGAGGTGATCCCGATCATCTTCATCCCCGGCATCATGGGAAGCCGACTGAAGTTCGCCAAGGGAGAGGATCAAGGAGAAAGGGCATGGGATCCAGACGCTTCATGGTTTATGGCAAAGAAATTCGGTCTGGCATCCGTTGATGCCGCGGAGAAGAAGGCCCTCCTCGTCGGCCCGGAGTTCGATCCCGACTACCTGGAGGTCGACACCGACAACCCGAAGCTCGACAAAAGTTTTCTGCGACGCTACCCGAGAGCCGACAAGCGGGGTTGGGGCGGGATCATGTGGGGGAGTTACGGACCGATCCTGCGGGCACTTCACGATCACCAATGGGAGGAGCCGGTGGGACACTGTTTCGAGTTCCCGGTCCACGCCTTCGGCTACAACTGGACCGCCTCAAATCTGGAGGCCGGCAGGAAGCTGAAGGAGTATATCGGTGCCACCATCGACCACTATGCCAAAGGATTGAAGGACGAAGCGGGGCGCCCCCTGGAACGCCTCTGCACTCGGGTGATCCTCGTGACCCACTCCATGGGAGGGCTCGTGGCCCGGTCCGCCTGCGTGCTCCACGGTGCCGCAGAAAAAGTGCTCGGGGTCGTCCACGGCGTGCAGCCGGCCACCGGCTCACCCGCCGCCTACTGGCGGATGAAAGCCGGGTTCGAGCGCCCTGCCGGCGGACCCCGCAAGAGCATCTGGGACTGGTTTCTCAATCCCGTGAAGATGTTCGAGCGGCTGGCCAAGGGGTATGCCTCGGCCTGGATCCTCGGTACCGACGGTGAGGAGGTGACGGCGCTCTTGGGGAACATGCCGGGGGGGCTGCAACTGCTGCCGAACAAGGAGTACCGGGACAATAGCGGCAGCCGGCAGTGGCTCGCCTACCCAGGGGCCGACGGCCGGCCCCTGAGCCTTCCTCGAAGCAACCCCTATGAGGATATCTACCGCGTCCGAGACAACGTACCCTGGCGGATGGTGAACCCGGACTGGCTTGATCCGGGTGAAAAAACAGATTCAATTAGACCAGGAAAAAGAAGTCCGTGGACATTCTATCAACGCTATCTCTCTCAAGCCGAAGAATTCCACGACAACCTCGGCTCCCGGGTCCACGACGACACGATCCAGTTCTACTCCACCACCCTCGACTCACCGGACCGGATCGTTTATACCCGCGAACCCCACGTGCATTCTACGCCCCACCAGTTCAGGAACAAGGGGGCATTCCGGGCCTATGTGGACAGTAACGACGAAATACGGGACACCTCCGCAGGAGCAACGGCGGTGGTCGCCCTGGAGCCCTTCTCCGGCACCGGCGACGGCACCGTCCCCGATTCGTCGGGCAAGGCCCTCAAGGTTCCCACGGCACGGATCGGTCGGGATTCGCCCGCCGATTTCTTTTCCATCGATCACCAGAGGATCTATGGGGCAGATCCGGCGAAGAAGATCGTCTTCACAACCGTCTGGAACCTGGCGATCAAGCGGATCGAGGAACAGGTGGGAGGGCCGGCCGAGGATTGAAGGCAGGCTGAACCAGTACGGTTGACAGAAGGGTAAAGCTGAATTCAACGGGATACACGCCACGGACGGCACGTTCCCATCACACACAAAAGGAGAATTACATGTCGAATGAAGCATCCGTAGCACCGAAGGAACGGGTGAACATCGTCTACCGTCCCGCCGATGGCGAAGGGCGCGAGGAAGTGGAGCTTCCCCTTAAAATCCTGGTGTTAGGGGACTTTACCGGGCAACCGGACGAGCGGCCCGTGGAGAAGCGGGACCCGGTGCCCGTGGACAAAGAAAACTTCAACGAGATAATGAAGGCCCAGGGAATCATGCTGAACATCGCCGTCTCCAACCGGCTTTACGATGCACCCGACGAGGAGCTGCCGGTAAAGCTGAGGATAGAATCTCTGAGGGATTTTGGCCCGGAGGCCATCGTGGAGCAGGTGCCGGAGATGAAACGCCTGTTGGAGCTGCGCGAGGCACTGCGGGCGCTAAAGGCCCCACTCTCCAACATCCCGGATTTCCGGAGGAAAATCCAGGAACTGGTCGTTGACGACATCGCCCGCGCCAAGCTAATGGCCGAAATAGGGATCGAAGGATAAGGAGGAGAGAATGAGCACAGAGATGAACGGAACGGCTCCCCTCCAGGAGCAGAGTGCGTCCGACACGTCGCTCCTGGAGGATATCGTCCGGGTCACTAAACTTCAACCGACCGACGAGGCTTACTCTATCACCAGAAAAGGGGTCGAGGCCCTCATGGCCCAGCTCCTGGAGCCGGGAACCGAAGCCCCGAAGGTATCCAAAGCAGTGCTCGACGACATGCTCGCCGAGATCGACCGCAAGCTCTCCCTCCAGATGGACGAGATCCTTCACCATCCCCAGTTCCAGGAACTGGAATCATGCTGGCGGTCGCTCCACTTCCTGGTGGATCGGACCGACTTCAGGGAAAACAACCGGATCGAGCTCCTGAACGCCACCAAGGAGGAACTGCTTGACGACTTCGAGGACGCTCCCGAGGTGGCCAAATCGGGCCTCTACAAGACCGTTTACTCCGCCGAGTACGGTCAGTTCGGCGGCAAGCCGTTCGGAGCGATCATCGGCAACTACGACTTCGGCCCGGGTCCCCAGGACATCAAACTCCTCCAGAACCTGGCTGCCGTGGCCGGGATGGCCCACGCCCCCTTCATGGCCGCCGCATCACCCCAGTTCTTCGGCTGCGATGACTTCACCGCCCTGCCGAACCTGAAAGACATCACGTCGATCCTCGAAGGCCCCCAGTACGCCAAGTGGCAAGCGTTCCGCGAGAGCGAAGATGCCCGCTACGTGGGACTGGCCCTGCCCCGCTTCCTCCTGCGACTCCCCTACGGCGAGGCCACCAGGCCGGCCAAGTGTTTCAACTACGAAGAGCAGGTCTCCGACAGCCACGACCGCTACTGCTGGGGCAACGCAGCCTTCGCCTTCGCCACCCGGCTCACCGAGAGCTTTGCCAACTTCCGCTGGTGCGCCAACATCATCGGTCCCCAGGGTGGCGGAACGGTGCATGACCTGCCGCTCCACCAGTACCAGGCAATGGGAGCCATCCAGACCAAGATCCCCACCGAGGTGCTCATCAGCGAGCGCCGCGAATTCGAACTGGCCGAAGAAGGATTCGTCGCCCTTACCATGCGAAAAGGCAGTGACAATGCCGCCTTCTTTTCTGCGAACTCGGTCCAGAAGCCGAAATCCTTCGGCAACTCCAAGGAGGGAAAAGAGGCCGAGCTCAACTACAAGCTGGGGCTCCAGCTCCCCTATATGTTCATCGTCAGCCGCCTCGCCCACTACCTGAAGGTGATCCAGCGAGAGCACATCGGCACGTGGAAGGAACGGGGTGATCTGGAGAATGAGCTCAATCTGTGGATTCGTCAGTACGTCTCAGAGATGGATAACCCCATGCCCGGCGTTCGCAGTCGCCGCCCCCTGCGCCAGGCCGAAGTGACCGTTGAGGACGTCCCGGGTGAGCCGGGCTGGTACCGGGTGGGCCTCAAGGTCACCCCTCACTTCAAGTACATGGGGGCATACTTCACGCTGTCACTGGTGGGGAAACTGGATAAAGAGTAGGGACGCGACAGAATCGGAGCCGGTGCCTGCAATGCGGACCATCAGGGACCGCAATTTCACATCACAAGGAGGTAGCAGCAGATGGCAATGCCCGCCCACATGACCCTGATTGGAGAAAAACAGGGGAAAATCGACGGTTCCTGCGAACTGCAGGGGCGCGAAAACACTATCCAGCTTTACGAAATGAAGCACGACATCCACATGCCGCGCAATCCCCATGACGGCCTGCCCACCGGCAAGCGCGTCCATGGCCCCCTGTCGATCGTCAAGATGTTCGACAAGAGTTCGCCGAAACTCTATCAGGCCCTCTGCACCGGAGAGCACATGAAAAACGTGCAGATCAAGTGGTACCGGATCAACAAACAAGGGCTGGAAGAGCACTATTTCACCACCACCCTTGAGGATGCCATCGTGGTCGAGATGAAACCCTACATGCCCATGACGCTCCTTCCTGCGAACGAGCCCTACGGCCATATGGAAGAGGTGGCATTCTCCTACAAGAAGATCAAGTGGACCTGGGAGCCCAACGGTATCGAGGCCGAGGATTCCTGGAGCGTGCCCAAGTAGTTATTTTCTGATGGTATACCCTCCCCGGCGACGGGGAGGGTGCATCTTCAGATAATCTCAACATTGCAAGACTATTAGCATGACATGGCGTGTGTATTCCCCGAAGATGGCAAAGCAATTACGAGGTAACAAATGGGATTCTGTGGCGTGTGTGTAGCTATTTGTATGCTATTGCTCGGGGCTGTCTCGGCCCATGCTGACCAGCAGGTGACTTTTTCTGCCACAAAGCACGAGCGTGAGAGAAAAATCGTTAAGGCACTGTTGAAGAAAGAGATCCGGGAGGCAAAGACCCTCTCGAAAGAACCTGTTCAGATCGACATTGCACTGGCCGACCTTAATCACGACGGTACGCGTGAGATTCTGGCATATGTGCGACAATATCCCTATTTTTGCGGCACTGAAGGGTGCTGGTTCGTGATTTTTAGGCAAGAAGGCCGAACATGGCGTAACATACTTCAGTTGATAATTCAGGAAAATGTCAGTCTATCCACCCTTTCAACATCCGATTTTGTTGATCTGATTGTGGAAGACAAGTCAGTATGGAGTTGGCATGGTTACAAATACGACTTCTCGCATAAACTTCCTTGATTCATTCAACAACATGATACCGAACAGTAATAATTTCTATTGAGGGCGTATGCCGTGAGTAAGACGTTTGAGGATTTTTTGACTGCTTTGGCACAGAAAGAGTCGAGCAGGAGATATGACATCGAAAACTACAGTGGCTATTTGGGTAAGTACCAAATGGGAGAGTATGCCCTGATCGATGCGGGATATTATCCCCACGATGGAACGGGCGCCAGGAAAAATGCAGAAGGCAAATACGTTGACAACGATTGGATCGGTCACTGGACGGGACGGAAAGGCGTTAAGAGCAAGGTGGATTTTCTCTCTGCCCCTGAAGCCCAGGAAGACGCAATCCGGCACCACGTGGCCAACCTCTGGAAACAAATCAAAGCGTTGCATCTGGATTTGTACGAGAGCACAACGGTCAACGGGATCGTTATCACGAAATCGGGAATGATCGGAGGAGCCTATCTGAAGGGGGTCGGAGGGCTGAAAAGTTATCTCAAATCTGCAGGCCGCAACATTCCGAAAGATGGAAACGGCACGTCCATTGAACACTATGTGTCAACGTTTGGTGGCTATGATATTGAGAGCATTCTGAAGGATGCACGCGGAGCAACCGACAACGCAGAGAATCATCGAGCAATGACCACAGTTGGTCAATCCCGATCGAAGACTAAATTGGCGAAAAAGCATGTTGGAAACGGGGGCAACGCTCAACATTACGTTGTAAGGCCCGGAGATACCCTGTCTAGAATTTCCCGCATGCATAACCTCTCAGTGGCCGAAATACTTACGGTTAATCCCTCAATAACCGACAGGAACCGAATAGCTGTCGGACAGAAGGTGGTAATCCCTTCGCACAAAGCTGCCAGTCACAGTTACGGCAAGACACCCTATGCGCCTGCATCACATTCTCAAGTTGGATCAACACCTCGGCAACCGTGGTGGGGAGAAACATTTGTCGGAGGATTCCGCAAGAGATGGAACTGAAGGGGTCATCGCCACCGCCTCTCTGAGCAATTCGTAAGTTTCACGAGGAAAACGCCATGACAATCCAAAAGGCCGCGGCAAGCCTTCTTTCTCAGGGCTCAACATCAAGCTTTCAGTTCGAGATTCCCGCCACAAGGTACTTACTGTCGGTAGCGGGATTCACCGTCGACGAGCGTATATCCCATCCCTATGACATCCACCTCACCCTGGCAACCCAAAACAATGTAGCGCTCGACGAGGTGATCGACAAGGAAGCCGTGCTTTCCGTAGATCATCAGGGTGGAACGCGCTATTTCCACGGTGTTGTCCGGGAATTCACCTCTCTCGGAACGGATGGCGGCTACGATCTCTATCACGCCCACATTGTGCCGGCCCTGTGGTTTCTTTCGCTGGAGCAGGATTGCCGTGTTTTCCAGTTCAAGAACGTTCAGGACATAGTCGCCGAAATCCTCGAAGAGAGCAATATCACCAGTGACCGCTACCGCTTTGCACTCTCCAGGGAGGACCGCCTGCGCAAATTCTGCGTCCAGTACCGGGAAACGGACCTGAACTTTGTCTCGCGACTTCTCGAAGAGGAGGGAATCTTCTACTTTTTCGAGCACTACGAAGACAAGCACGTCATCGTCTTTTCCGACACCAACTCAGGCTATCTCTACATGCCCGGCAAGCGCCAGATCCCCTTCAACACCAATGACGGCATGGTGCCCGGAAAGGAGAGCGTCTTCGACTTCATCTACTCGCGCCGCGTTCGTCCCGGCAAGGTGTCACAGCGCGATTATTATTACAAGCACACGAACCTCGACTTGACCACCCAGCGGCAGGGAAAGGCGTCCGCTCAGCGGGAGGTCTACGACTTCCCCGGCAATTACTTCAATGAGGAACGAGGCACCTATCTGGCCAACGTCCGCCTGGAGCGCTTGCTGGTGCTCGGCGAGACCGCAGAAGGGCAGAGTTCGTGCCCCCGCATGATGCCGGGACACGAGTGGGAACTTTCCGGCCACGATTATGCCGGGAAGTATCTGCCGGTGGCAGTAATCCATCACGGCGCTCAGCCCCAGGTGCTTGGCGAGCATGCCGGAGATGGCGGCTTTCGCTACGACAATGAATTTATCGCCGTGCCGGCCACCGTAACGGTCCGCCCCCAGATCGTCGCCGACAGGCCTGTCATCGTCGGACTTCAGACTGCTGTCGTTACCGGCTCGTCCGGCGAGGAAATCCACGCCGACCCCGACGGCTACCTGCGGGTGAAAGTGCAGTTCCCCTGGGACCGGCGCGGCCAGAAGGATGGTAGGACCTCATGCTGGGTCAGGGTCGGCCAGCCCTGGGGAGGCGGCGGATGGGGAACCCAGTTTCTGCCCCGTGTTGGAGACGAGGTGCTTGTCACGTTCCTTGAGGGAGACCCCGACCGTCCCATGGTAATCGGCAGTGCGTACAACTCCGAAAATCAGCCACCGTACGCTTTGCCCGCCAGCAAAACCCAGAGCGGCATCCGCACCCGCAGCTACCCAAACGGCGGCACGGACAATTTCCATGAACTCCGCTTCGAGGACAAGAAGGGAAGCGAGGAGATCTACCTGCAGAGCGAAAAGGACTGGAACATTCTGGTTAAGAACGACAAGGGGCAGACTGTCGGGCGGGACGAGAGCCTGACCGTCGGCAACAACCGCTCGAAAACAGTGGGGGTGGATCAGAGCGAGAGTGTCGGTGTCAACAAGTCCATCCAGGTAGGGGCAAACCACAACGAAAGCATCGGCGCCAACATGACTCTGAGCGTAGGCGGTTTCAAGAATGAGACTGTCGGCATAAATTCACTCGAAACAATCGGCGGCGCAAAGGAGCTAGCCATTGGCGGCCTCTACCAAGTTGCGGTAGGCGGCGTCATGAACGAGACGGTTGCCGGCGCCAAGACGGAAGAAGTCGGACTGGCAAAAGCGGTGTTCGTCGGCAACAACATGAGTGAGAACGTAAAGGGTGACAGAACCACCAATACAAACGGCAACTACACGGAAACCATCAGCGCCAAATATTACGCAAAAGCTAACGAATATATCATCGAGGCGTCCAAAATCACGCTTAAGGCCGGTTCTTCATCCATTGTCATGGATGGGAGCAGCATAACGATCAAGGCGAGCAAAATTTTCCAGAATTGAACCCAGGGCCACGGGATATGCGGAGAATGATGTGAGAAAAAAGGCTTCAGCTATTTCGTTTGGAATTAACAGCACCCTGTCGGAAGGGTTTCGCGTCGGCCGCATCGTTTCCGTAACCGACAACAGGTTTATCGTCGATTACCCGGAGAACTCTCTGGGTCCCATCGCCGCCCGGCTCACGACCTCGGTGAAAAACCAGCTTCTGGACATGGGCAACCCGGCAGGGAAAGAAATTCTCCTGGCATTTGAGAACAACGATCCCGGACAGCCGATCATTGTCGACACAATGTACTCACTACTTGATGAGATCGCCGATGCGACAGCGGCCGAAACTGCGAAGGTCGTTCCGAACGAAGTGATTGTCGACGGGACGCGGATCACGTTTGATGCCCGGGAAGAAATCGAGCTCAAATGCGGAAAAGCCAGTATCGTTCTCACCAGCGCCGGCAAGGTGATCATCAAGGGTGCCTACCTGCTCAGCCAGTCTTCTGGCGAAAACAGGATCAAAGGCGCGTCCGTTGGAATCAATTGAATTATCACACCCCTTAACTGATGAATCCAACAATATCATCCATATTGCACCAACTTGCCGAAGAGGCAGCGTTTCTTTGGCATCTTCGAGGTGGCATCCTGCAATCTCCTCATTTTTCTCTGAGTGACCTCGAACGTTTCGATGAACGACTTGAAGCACAGGTCGATGGCTTACGGGTGGGTGGCGACGCGTCCTGGGAGATATGCCGATCTGCGCTTGCGGGCGACACGGTCGAAGGACTCTTCGCCCCGGCGGTATTGGCCTTCGAAAGCGGCAACAGTGAGCATCTTCAGCAGGTCATGAATGCGATGGGGACGGATCGGGAGAAGGCCCGCACCGTCATTTCCGCACTGGGGTGGCTTCCCTACGAACAGGCCAGGCCGCGCATAGAGCAGCTACTGGCAGAAGAATCGCCCTTTCATCGCTACATCGGCATGGCGGCTTACGCCATCCACCGGCACGATCCGGGCCCGCAGTTGACAAGAGCCGTGAACGATACCTCCCCGTTATTGATGGCCCGCGGGCTCCGTGCATACGGGGAGTTGGGCAGGGGCTGCGAACTTAATGATTTCAGGCTGCAAGAATACTTGACGGACCACGACGACGAAATCCGCTTTTCCGCCGCATGGTCCGCGTCCCTTGCAGGCATTGGCACAGCCGTCGGCGTGCTGAGAGGTTTCGTCGCATCCTCATCCCGATATGCCGAGAAAGCCCTGAACGTTTCCGTGCGGTGCATGCGCCCCGAAAGCGCACGTGCCTGGCAACGAGAGCTCGCTCAATCGTCTGAAACGATCAGATTTGCTGCGATAGGCGCGGGGGCTCTGGGTGATCCGTCCCTTGTTCCGTGGCTCATCGACCGGATGGATACGCCGACGATCGCACGAGTGGCGGGGGAAGCGCTCACCATGATAACCGGCATCGATATCGAGCTCGAAGAACTGGCAGGCACACGGCCCGAAGGCTTCAATGCCGGCCCCACCGATGATCCGAAGGATCTCAATGTGGCGATGGATGCCGATGAAAACCTCCCCTGGCCCGATGCCGACCTGGTTGCCGCATGGTGGGACAAGAATAAAGGCCGTTTTCAAAGCGGAACCCGTCACTTTCTCGGGAAGCCGGTCTCGCCTGAACATCTCCGGCTGGCTCTCAAAACGGGCCTTCAGCGTCAGCGTGCGGCCGCCGCCCTTGAGCTGGCGCGGATGAATCCTGGACGACCGATGTTTGAAGTGCGGGCACCAGCGGCCAGACAGCGCAAAGAGGTTGCGGCCATATGAGAACGCTGGCGATTACCGGGGCAAGCTGCGTTACTGCCGTAGGGCATGACGGCCCCCCGACGGCGGCGTCAGTCAGGGCGGGAATCTCCCGCTTTGCCGAGTACGACGACTATCGGGACGAAAACGACAACCCTATCACCGTGGCGCGGATCAGGGGGATTCATGACAGCTGGGATACACCTCAGCGGATGGCCGGTGTCGCCGCTCTTTGCCTTGAAAAGCTCCTTGATGAGTATTTTCGGCAAGACCCGCGCAGGCCTTCACAGATCCATCTCTTCCTTGGAGTAGCCTCCGAAGAACGGCCCGGTCCGCGCTATGAAGAAAGCAGCCTGTTCCCGTTGCGCGGGATAATCGGGAAATGGACGGACAAACCCGGCCTTCAGGCTATCCCCCGGGGAAACGCATCCATGATGTACTCCCTTGAACAGGCCAGCCGCCTGATCAACAGCAATCCCGACGCGGTGTGTATCGTCGGCGGAGTTGATTCCTTGCTAAGAACCTCGACCCTGAATTGGTTCGAGAAGGACTGCCGCCTCAAATCCGCAAGCTATGGCCGTCACCAGGGGCTCATTGCCGGAGAGGCGGTCGGGTTCATGGTCATTGAGAACCGAGCCGGAGCAAAGCAGTCAGGCAAGCCAATCCTCGGGAGTATTGCGGGACTTGGGCTGGCAGTAGAACCCGCGCCGCGGGCATCGAGCTCCCTCGGACGAAACAGCGGGCTGACCGAGGCCTGCCATGCCGCCCTGAGCGGGGTGCAAGAAAAGGCGATCCGTGCGGTGTTCAGCGACCTCAATGGTGAAAATTCCCGAGCCAGGGAATGGGGCATGGCCGAAATGCGCTGTTTCGACAAACTGGATGAAAGCAGGCGGCTCTGGACGCCGGCTAACTGCTACGGCGACATCGGCGCCGCCAGCGGCGTGGTCTTGGCAAGTATTGCCATGCAAGGGCTTGTTCGTGGATGGTTGCAATCGCCGATACTGGTGACCTGCTCCGATGACCATGGGCCATGCGGTGCCTTGGTATTGGAGAGCGAGAAATAGAACCCCCAAGGAGACGGTAGTGGGAAAATCAACGGTTTTCGTTAACAAACAGGGAATGAGCAACAAAGGGAGTGGAGCTGTTGTCGTAAGCGGCCCGGATGTCTGTCTTACCCCCATGGGCAATACAGTCGTACCGATACCCTATACCAACGTCGCCAGATCGGCCAGTCTCGCCGATGGCACAAAGACGGTGAAGATCGACGGCACCATGGGCGCAATCGACGGGTGCTGCTACAAAAAAAGCAGTGGTGATGAGCCTGGCAGTAAAAAAGGAGTTGGGTCGGGCACGATACAGGACAAGGCCGAGTTCATCAACTACTCATTCGATGTCAAGATTGAGGGGAAAGGGGCATGCCGCAACTCCGATCCCATGACGCAGAACAATAAAAACGCCATGTAAGCACGAGGTTTCCTCGGCCGCATCGCCACAGTTTTCGGGAGAGCACAAATCATGGGAGTGAACAACGATTCCAATGCCGGGCAGTCGAGCGGCGAGCAGAAAGTTGTGCCCGATAAACGGACCTTTCGCCTTAAGGTGGTCGAGTATCTTTCGTGGGACACATATGATGAGAACAGCCGGACTTTCAAACTCGGTCACGAAGACAACAAACCCATCGGCGGCAGAGTAGTCAAAATCAAGATGCCGGACGGCAGCATCGTGGAAAAGTCTACCGACGAAAAGGGAATAATTGAACTGACTGATCAGGACGCCAATGTAACGTTCGAGGTCATCTTCGAACCGGAAGAAGCCGCCCTTAACAACAAATACACCCTTTTCTACAACCGGACGGCTGTAGTGCAAACCAAACGCCCTGGGGACACCCCGTGACAGACGCCAGCCACAAGGGAATCGAGCAAAACGATCCCAAGGGAAAGGTTCTCCAGCACGTCAAGCCCGACATGATGTGTGGCGAGATCCACACTATCAGCATGTACCAGCCGACCGTCATTGTCGATTCCCACATACACATTCAGAGCGGACGCTGTGCCCCCTTGCAGTTCGTCAGGGACCAGGGGCCGGGCCCAGTGGCCATGCTGCAGACGGTGACCTCCGCCTCCCGGGGATGGATAGAAGGGAGCGGCCTGACCCTTGGCGCCATCTTTACGGCCTTGTTCGAGCCTGTCTGGGCTCCAGTGCGGGCCGTATCCCAGTTGCTCGGCAATTCCCCCCACAATCCTGATGAAGGCATCCTGCAGGCCTCACCCTTAATTGATCTGGTAGCACAGCAGAAGAAAAAAACCATCGAGGTTGCCGAAGGCTTCATACTGGAGCGCGAGAAGGTTCTAACCAACTATTTCATGGAGGAAGCCCTTTACAAGGATGCCCCCCACCTCATCTTCACCAGCGTAGTCATGACCATGGACATGGAGTACTGCCATATTGACGGCTACTTCGGTCTCAGGGTCTACAACCCCCTCTATAAAAATCGAGAAGACATCGAGGCGAACAAGCCCTGCGCCTACTGGACGCCGCAGCATGGCGAGTGGGTAAAGGCCCCGCGCGATAATAGCGTCTATGTAAGGCGGGACAAGCAGGCGAATACCTCTGAAAAGCACATGACGCCGGAGGAGTTTGATACATACCAGGAAGAGGCACAGATAGAGGGAATAACCGGCTCCTACCTGGATGACAAAGGCAATGCCCGAGAGGTGAAAATCGTCGCCGCGCCGGTGCTGATGCCGGACGCGGAAACCGCTCTCTACGAGAACTGGATGAAGCAGCTGCAATACACCGAGCTTGCCGTCGTGAAATATCCACTGAAGCTTCTCCCCATGTACCACTTCGATCCGCGCCGCTGGCATCTGGAGAAAAACGCCACCGAGGTGCTCGACAAGGTTGGAGACAGGGGGATCTACCTGGGGTTCAAGATGTACACCGCCCAGGGGCATCGTCCGTGGGATCCGCGGCTGCCGATTCTGAAGGATTTCTACGCCAAATGCTGCCTGCGCGGCATCCCCATCTTGAACCACTGCACCCCGAAAGGGGCTGCCGCCTACGAACGAGATGAATACTTCGATTTCGAACACCCCCTCGACGGGGAGAACGACCGGAAACAGAAGCAAGACAAAAGGTCGGGCTACTTCAGCAGGCATTTCGCCTCCCCCCAGGCCTGGAAGGAACTGCTGGACGGAGGCGCTGAACTGGTGGATGGACGGATGCACGTATCGTTTAAAAACCTGTACCTCTGCCTGGCCCACTTCGGCGGGCCTACCGACCTGGGCATGGAATGGAACCGCCAAATCATTGAGATGATCGAAAGCGGGGAATACCCCAACCTCTACACCGACATCTCGTCATCATTCGCCGACAGCGGATTTCGAAAGAATTTCAAAGCCATCATCCGGAAGCACCCCAAAATCAAAGACCGCATCCTGTTCGGCACCGACTGGTACATGACCTTTGTCTACAGCTTCCCTTTCGTGGGCAAGAATCTGTGGGACTACTGCACGGAGACCAAGAAGTTCCTGGATGATTTCGACACCAGCCTCTGGCCGGCCTTCACCCAATATAACCCCTACCGCTTCTATCGGCTGGATCAGCAGATTGGACGGATTGCTGAGAACATCATTGAGATGCGGGCGAAAGATAAGAAGATTTTAGAAGTGCTCGATGAACTCGAGGAGTATCAAATCAATGAAATTCGTAGAGAAGTTGCCTGGATCAAGTTTGCCAATCACGGCCATGTAATATTCAAGGAGACACCATGAAATACTTGAAATGGCTATATTTTACTTTGATCAGCATCATCTTGTTTTCCACAAATGCGATCGCTCATGGAGGTAGTCAAATGGAACCCTCTTATCTGTACGAAATACAAGACTTCACATCTGCGCAGTCTCTCGAACCCCTAATTTTCACGATTGGTGGTGGCCTATTCGGCGGCTACCGCAACGTTTCTGTCTTTCCAGTGCCTTTTGATAATGCTGTGGGAAGCAACGACATGGGCAACGCCATTACCATCATCTCCTTTCCCAAGGGGAAGATCGATTACGACCGCTACTTCCGCAATGCCGCGGACGACATGAGCGGCGGTGGAGAGTTTGTTTCGCAAACCGCCAAGGATATCCTGGGCTACGGCCAGGTTCGGCGTTTCCTGTTGTTTGACTTCAAAAAGAAACTGCACCGGGAGTACCGCATAGTGTTTCCAATTACACAATACATTGAAAAAATCGCTTTAGCCGATTCAGAACGCAAACGGTTTCTGTTTGAAATAGAGTCGCAGAAGCGTAATGCCAAAGAACCATTCGATTCAAACAACTTTTTACAATTGATTGATTTGAGTGATGATAAGCACAAGGTAATAAAGGAAGTATTTAAGCCGGCTGGTACAATATGGACAACTACGAAAGAGAGAGTATTTCTGTACCGTATCTTAGAAAAGAAACTTCAAGTTTTCGACATGAAGCTGGAGGTGGCCCACCATCCGCTGGAGGATGCTCTAAAGCAGTATAAAGACAAAATTGATTTTTCACGAATATATGTTCATCCCCAATTCCCCTTTGCTATTCTTCGCGGGAAAAAAGGGGCCGTCTATATTGGTTGGGAAAAGAAAAATATACCAGTGCCACATTTGTTGACAAGTGGTGCATCGCAGTTTGTTATCTCGCCAGATGGTCAATGGGTCGTTTTCAAATATGAACGCACAGGTGCTGCCAAGACCTACCTCATGCCTGTCTCCGAAAAATACCCTCATTACCTGGGTTCCCCCATCCTGCTGGCAGATACGTACTTCGATGAAGGAAAATTCGCCTGGACCACCAACCCGACCGGTTTTGTCGGTTCAAGACTTGACAAGATCTACCACTGGGATTTGGAAAACCGGGACTTTCCCGAAAAGGGCACGATGTCGTTCCACGACTACATCGTTAAGAACGATCTGGAAAAGCTGACCAGAGAGAAGAAGCAGGGACTTGGGAACAAGCATTGAATGCAGCGACAAGACATTGGCGTACCGTGCGATGGTCCAGGCGTATTGCCGCGTGATGACTGCTTCAACAGCCTGCTGCGATATCAACGAGGTAAAGAGAATGGCAAAGACGTTGCCGCTCATCCTGTCCCCTGGTGATCAGCCTGCTCTGGATTATTACGGCCGGTACACCGACCCATCTGCGGTTGGCGGAAATTGCTGTGGATGCTCTGCAGCATAACGATTAGAAAGAGACAGACCGGATGGACCTCCTCAACTCCACCCCCTTCGCCGCCACCCCGCTCTTTCTCTCCGATCGCCACGGCGCCGAAACGCTCCTTGTCATCGTCAAGGGAACGTGGCGGATCAATCGGGACGGAACCCTCTCCGTGGCGGAAGAGCAGGTGCCAGTCCGCTTCGAGCCTCTCTACTCCGACGATCCCGCCTCATCGAGCCTCATCCACGACACCGACATCACACTGGAGAAGCCCGGCACCGACTGCATCCTCCTCGGCCACGCCTGGGCGCCAAAGGTGGGAGTCGAGTCGGTGGATGTGACCTTCGCCGTGGGGCCGGTGCGAAAGACGGTGCGGGTCTTCGGCGAACGGATCTGGATGAAGTGCCTGGGAATGGTGTCGATGTCGAGGGCTGCTCCGTTCGAGAAGATTCCCCTCGTCTGGGAACTGGCCTTCGGAGGGGCGGACGCGACCTGGCCTGACCCGAAAAACCATGAGTTCTGCCTCGAAAATCCGGTGGGAAGGGGCATTCTGGCGAAAAGGACGAAACAGGAGATCGACGGTCTTCGCCTTCCCAACATGGAAGACCCGACACATCCCATAAGAAAGACCGACGACCGTCCCCGGCCCATGGGGTTCGGGCCGATTCCGCCCCACTGGCAGCCTCGGGCGAAGTACGCCGGCACCTATGACGATCACTGGCGAAAGTACGTGAACCCCCTCCCGCCGGAGGATATGGATTCGCGCTTCCACTCGTCCGCACCACCGGGCCTCATGTCAAACCGACACCTGTCGGGCACGGAACAGGTGCTTGTCGCAAACGCCTCGCGCAACGGCAGGCTGGAATTTACCCTGCCCGGCATCGCACCCCGCGTCTCGGTGGCGATCGGAGCGACGGTCCATGAACTGAAGATGCAACTCGATACGCTCATGGTCGAGCCGGACGAGGAGCGCCTTGTCCTTGTGTGGCGCGGAAGACACAACGTGCATGGGAGGCTTCACAGCCTGAAAAGTGTGGGCATCGGGATAAGATGAAAGGGTCCGTAACTCAGGGCCGCCTCTGACTTGCTGCGAGGGCGTGCAGAGGGGAAATTCCGGCAAATGACACGGCTGCGCCGCCATTGACAGCGGTTGTTCCACTGCTACAATGGAGTCCATTCGATACACAAGGAGGCTTCACATGGCACGAATACCGACGGTTGATCAGGATTCATGCATCAGTTGCGGGCTCTGCGTAGCGACCTGTCCGGGAGTGTTCCGGTTCAACGAGGACGGCAAGTCGGAGGTCTATGATCCCAACGGGGCCGGCGAGCAGGAAATCCAGCAGGCCATCGACGGGTGCCCGGTTCAGTGCATCAGTTGGAAGGGATAGCCATCAACCACGGTCCGGAGAGATGGAGAAAAAATCCCTCTCCGGCTGGAAAGGAGACCACGGTCCATGGAACGTTGGAGATGTACCATCTGCCAGTACGAATATGACCCCACGGCGGGAGACCCGGAAAACGGCATCAATCCCGGCACACCCTTCGAGGAGTTGCCCGATGATTGGGTCTGCCCCATCTGCGGAGCGGGCAAGGACTTGTTCGAGCCGGTCTGACCGGCGGCTCCCCCTGTCACCGCCACATGAGCCTCCCGCACGGGAGGCTGTTCATTTTTTTGCCGCGTGGCCGGATTCTTTGATGATGTCTATCTGCGAGTTGCCCTTGACCACCCGTACCCGCCAAACAAGGCCGCAGTCGCCACACTCCTTCACTGGCGACTCTTCCGAGCTGAACCCTTCCGAATGCATGTCTATCTGCACCGCTGTCCTGCTGCCGCAATGGGGACACTTCATCGTTTTCTCCTTTCGCCCGGACGCCGTTGGCCGACGATCTCGCCATGAGTGAAATCCGGCGGTCTGCACTAAATGGTTATACAGTATAGCAGCAAACAGAGGAAATGTAAGGCCGGCCGCCGGATGCCTGCTCCACGGTGGTTGCGCTTGATTTTTCGCCGGCCGGATGCGATACTCGCTGACAACTCTATAGTTTTTGGAGGTTAGCGTATGTTCGGATTCGGCATGCCTGAGCTTATCGTGATTCTGATTATCGTGCTGGTGGTATTCGGCGCGGGACGGCTGCCGGAAATAGGCGGCGCACTCGGCAAGAGCATCCGCAATTTCAAGAAGGCGTCTGAAGGGAAAGAAGAGATCGAGATCAAGCCCCAGAAGAAAGATGAACCGAAAAAAGACGCCTGATCCGCCCGGGATACACGAAAAGGGGCCGGCTATTCGCCGGCCCCTTT
>NZ_JCAMRN010000007.1:0-59242 GCF_059620965.1 Geobacter sp. PheSNFMC | reverse complement strand
GGGATAGGTCCCGATGGTCCGGTGAGCCGAGGGTGCGCAGTGGAGGCCAACCCTGACGCTGATGTCGTGGTCGCGGTCAAGGCGAAAGCCGATCGACTGCGGGTCCATGTCCGCGGCTGAAAAGCTGATGACGCTCCCGCGGGGTTCGTCAGCAGCGGGACCGTGAACGGTTACCCGTCGCATGCCTGCAAGCCCTTCCAGAATCTGCCGGACCAGAGAGGCCTCCCGCTCCCTGATGGCAGAAAGCCCCGTCCGGGCGATGAACGCCACCCCCGCCCCGAGGCCGGCGATGCCGGGAGTATTGAGGGTGCCGCTCTCGTACCGTTCGGGCATGGCGTCCGGCTGTTCCTCGTCGGAAGAGTGGATGCCGGTCCCCCCCACCATGAGCGGCGTGAGTTCGGTCCCTTCGGCCACGTAGAGGATACCGGTTCCCTGGGGGCCGAGGAGTCCCTTGTGCCCCGGCGCAGCCAGCAGGTCTATGCCGATTGCCGGCGCATCCAGGGGAATCATGCCGGCAGACTGGGCCGCATCCACCAACAGCAGGGCGCCCCGCTTTTTCACTTCAGCGCCGATCTCTTCCACGGGCTGCAGGGCCCCGGTAACATTGGAACAGTGGGAGAGGGCCACGAGACGCGTGTTTGGCCTCATGGCCGCCGCAACGGCTTTCGGGGTAACGAATCCCCGGCGGTCTGCGGGAACCCTGGTTACCTCCACGCCGCGCCCCGCAGCCACATGCAGCGGCCGGACCAGAGAGTTGTGCTCCATGGTGGTGGTAACCACGTGGTCGCCGGGAGAGAGGAGTCCCGAAACCGCCAGATTGAGCGCTTCGGTGGCACTGTGGGTGAATACCACGCGGGAAGAATCGGTCACCCCCAGCAGGGCTGCCACCGCCTCTCGCGCCTCGAACACTATCCGCGTTGCCTCGATGCTCCGCCGGTACCCTCCCCTGCCGGGACCGACCCCCATGCGGCGCAGGGCGTGGTCAACGGCTTCGTAGACTGCTTCTGGCTTGGGAAAGGAAGTGGCGGCATTATCCAGATATACTGACATGAGAAAAAATTAGCACGCACCCCGGTCATTTGGCAACGGAATTCGGGATAGCGAGCAGCGGGACCGATTCGAGTAGCGGCCCCACCAGGACCATTCCCCGGCCAGGGTCGTCATCGCCGTCGTACAGGCGGCTGCCAAGGCTTTCAGGGAGTTGTCCCGCCCCCCACCAGTTGGCCATGGCCCGGAAATCCTCGGAGCCGGCATTGTATATGTCATAGGTGCCGTTGCCGCTGAAGCTGTTGCCCCACGCCATACCCCTGCCGTCCTCCACTCGCAGCCCCACGTGGTTTCGCGTAATTTCGCTGCCGCTGAGCTTTACGCCGGACCGGGAAAGATGGAGCCCCGCCCGACGGTTGCCCGCAACGAGGCTACGCAGCACGCTCCCCTCGCACTCCGTAAGGACGATGCCGGATTCGCATCCTTCCACGACGGCGCCCTCCAGCTTCAGGCGGGTATCGGAGGCATTGATCCCTGTCCCTTCGCAGGCGGCAACACGCACACCGACCATATAGAGGGAACTCCGCCGTGCCTTGAGCCCATCGGCATTCCCGTTGAGCAGGACGTCACGCAGATCGATCTCACTGCCGTCCAGCTCCATTCCCACCTCACAACCGCTCACCTCGCCGCCGGCAAAGGTGACCACCGACTCGGCCAGCCGCACACCGGTGCCGCACGAGTTGAAACTCGCACCGTTCATGGTCAGGGTGGAGTAGGAGGCGTCGAGCCCCATGACGGCACCCTCGACCCGGCAGTGCTCAATGATGTTTTTCTTTTCGCTGGCCAGCAGGACGATCCCGTACCACTCGCCCGCCAGGGGAGTCCCGTTCGCCGAGGTAAAGCGGACCGGGGTATCGATACTGCCCCGGACCACGAGGCGCCCCTGCACGAGAAGACCCGGCGCCGATGCCCCTCCCGGGGCAGTGCGCCTGAACCGGACCACGGTGCCGGGCTCCAGGGTCAGGGTAGCCTGGGGAGCGACCCGCACCCAGCCCTCGACGGCGACTTCACCGCGCCAGGTAGTGTCTTCGGTGATCAGAAGGTTGCGCAGGACCGTTGCCGACGCCGGCGCGGCCGGTGCGAGGCGATCGAGTCCCGGCAGGGTTCGCCGGGGGGTATCGACACCGGCACCAACGGCCGGCACGGGAAGAGCCTGCTCGGGAGATGGCCCGGCGCTGCCCTTGGCCACGGGGCGCTCCGCCGCAACCACCGGGGACTCGGCAACGGACGCGCCGGCAGGTGTGGTTGCCGGCGTCTCAACAGGCACCGGCTGAACATGCCACCTTCCCATGAACTCAGCCAGGGTGGCGCAGCCGGCCAAGATCCCGAAACCTGCCACGGCCAGGCCACAGGCCATTATCCGGATGAAGCGCCGCGCATGGTTCGTTGTCATGGCTCATCCTCACTTCTGCTGTACACGCGGTTCTTCCCGTACTCCTTTGCCCGGTAGAGAAGATCATCGACCCGCTTGAGGAGTTCCCCGCGGCTTCCCCCGTCGCGGGGGAAGGAGGCAACGCCGACGCTGACCGTAATGCCGTGGGGAGCTATCCCCTTGAGCACGTCGAGGCTCTGCCGCTCCACCAGTTCACGCAGCCGCTCCGCCACTTGGAGGGCACTGTCGAATTCGGTTTCAGGCAGCAGGACAATGAACTCCTCCCCTCCGTAGCGGAAGGCAAAATCCGAGCTCCGCAGGGCCTCGCCGAGGAAGTCGCCCATGGCTGCCAGCACCTTGTCTCCGTGGGGGTGGCCGTAGGTGTCGTTGAACCGTTTGAAGTCGTCCACGTCAAGCATGATGATGGCAAGAGGCTTTTCGTACCGCTTGGCCCGGTTCAGCTCACGATTGAAAACCTGCTGGAAATATCTGTGGTTGTACAATCCCGTAAGGGAATCGGTGATGGCCATCAGTCGCGTCCGCGCGTGAAGCTGGGCATTGTCGATGGCCATGGCAGCGAAGGATGCGAGTACCGACAGGAGCTTCATCCGCTTCTGGTCGAACTGCCGGGGGACGAAATCGTCCAGGTAGAGGATGCCGACAATGCGGTTCTGGATCATGAGAGGAACGCAGATCAGGGATCGTATCCCCTCGTTGAGGGCGGTGGGATTGTGGAAGAAGCTCGTGTCGGCCGTGTCGTTGACAAAGAGAATCTCGCCACGGGTCAGCACCTGCTCCGTGAGACCGCCGGGCTGGACGTTCCAGCGCTCGGTCTTGACGAACTCCGGAGTCAATCCCTTGTGGGCATGGAGGGTAAGATCGTGACGGTACCCGTCGTAGAGGGCTATGCTGCCGGCCGGTGTTTCGGCGAAGCGCATGGCGCTCGTCAGGATGTGCCTGAGCACCGAATCGAGGTCAAGGGTGGAAACCACGGCACCGGCCACCTCGATCAGGTCCTTCAGCGCGCTCACCTCGGCTTCGAGCATTTCCCGCGTGCGCTCGGGGCTGCGTTCCATAGGGATCCTTTTCCTCCTGAAATGGTAATTAGTAGCACAGCAGGCCGGCAAAGTAAATCGGACAGTCTGCCAGGGCATACGGAACAGGGCCCGCGCACCTGCCTCGGCAGAGCATTGCCCCGTCGATTCAACCTGTTATGAGATTCTATTTTTACCGCTTGACACACCATATATATTGTGGCTATCTTTTCACCGCAACACAACATATATGGTTCCTACCAACAAGACATCCCCACGAACCAAGGAGAATGAAATCATGGCAGAAACGATGACAAAGGCCGCCGATATCCCCGGACTCTCGAAAAATGCAGTGACGGTCCTCGAGAAGCGCTACCTCAAGCGCGATACCGGGGGCAACGTGCTGGAAACTCCGGTGGACATGTTTCAACGGGTGGCCCGATCCATCGCCGAAGCCGACAAGAACTTCGACAAGAAGGCGGATGTCAAGGCTCTTGCCGCACAATTCTACGAGCTGATGACCTCCTTCGAGTTCCTCCCCAACTCGCCGACTCTCATGAATGCCGGCCGGGAACTGGGCCAGCTCTCCGCCTGCTTCGTGCTGCCGGTGGGCGATTCCATGGAGGACATCTTCGACGCGGTCAAGTACACGGCCCTGATTCACAAATCAGGCGGCGGCACCGGCTTTTCCTTTTCCCGCCTCCGTCCCGCCCACGACGTGGTCCGCTCCACGTCGGGAATCTCCAGCGGTCCCATTTCCTTCATGCGGGTCTTCGATGCCGCCACCGAGACCATCAAGCAAGGGGGCACGCGGCGCGGCGCCAACATGGGAATCCTGCGGGTTGATCACCCGGACATCATGGATTTCATCATGTGCAAGGACGATCAGAAGCACCTGAACAACTTCAATATTTCCGTGGGGCTCACCGAAGCCTTCATGGAGGCGGTGGAGCGGGACGCCGACTATGACCTCAACAACCCCCGTGACGGCAAACCCTGCGGCACCCTGAACGCCCGCAAGGTGTTCAGCCGGATCGTAAAGCAGGCATGGAAGAACGGCGAGCCGGGCATCATCTTCCTGGATCGCCTCAACAAAGACAACCCGACCCCCCACGTGGGCGTCATCGAGTCCACCAACCCCTGCGGCGAACAGCCCCTGCTCCCCTATGAATCGTGCAACCTGGGCTCCATCAACCTGGGCAAGATGGTGAAGGACGGCGACGTTAACTGGGACCGGCTGCGGGAAGTGGTGCGGCTTGCGGTGCACTTCCTGGATAACGTGATCGAGGTGAACAACTACCCCCTCCCCCAGATCAGCGAGATGACCCGCGCCAACCGCAAGATCGGCCTCGGCGTCATGGGCTGGGCCGACATGCTCATCCTGCTGGGCATTCCCTACAATTCACCGCAGGCCATCAGCCTGGGCGAGAAGGTGATGCGCTTCATCAACGACGAAGGGCATGTCTATTCCCGCGAACTGGCAGCCGTGCGGGGATCCTTTCCGAACTTCGCCGGCTCCATCTACGACCGGGCCGGCGAAGGCCCCATCCGCAACGCCACGGTGACTACCATTGCGCCCACGGGCACCATATCCATCATCGCCAATGCCTCCAGCGGCGTGGAACCGCTTTTTGCGGTCTCTTTCATCCGCCAGGTGCTCGACAAGAACATTCTGGTGGAAGTCAACCCGATTTTCGAGGAAGTGGCCCGCCAGCGGGGTTTTTACTCCGAGGAGCTGATGCAGAAGATCGCCCGGCACGGCACCATCCACGATCTGCCCGAGATTCCGGAAGATATCCGGAAAATATTTGTCACCGCCCACGACATCACGCCGGAAGACCACATCGAGATGCAGGCGGCCTTCCAGAAGTACACCGACAACGCCGTGTCCAAGACGGTTAACTTCCCCAATAGCGCGGCCATCGAAGATGTGGAGAAAGTCTACCGGCTGGCCTACAAATCGGGCTGCAAGGGTGTAACTATCTACCGCGACGGCTCCCGCGACGAACAGGTCCTCTCCACCGGTGTCAAAGAGGACAGGGAGAAGGTGGTTCAAACCGAGGAGAAACGGGCCGTGAAGCGCGATCGTCCCAAGGCGCTCAAGGGGTGGACCTACCAGATGCAGACGGGGTGCGGCCCCCTGTACGTGACCATCAACGAGGACAAGGCCGGCCTCTTCGAACTCTTCACCACCATGGGCAAGGCGGGCGGATGCGCCTCTTCCCAGTGCGAGGCCATCGGCCGGATGGTATCGCTGGCTTGGCGCAGCGGCGTTCAGGCCCGCCAGGTGATCAAGCAGCTCCTCGGTATCTCCTGTCACCTTCCCGCCGGCTTTGGCGACAACAAGGTGCTGTCCTGCGCCGATGCCGTTGCCAAGGCGATTCAGGCCCACATGCAGGCAGCCGGTTACGATGTCAGCCTGGAAACCCAGGCCCCCGAACGCGGCGCCTGCCCCGAGTGCGGCGGCATTGTTGAGCATGAGGGCGGCTGCGCGGTCTGCCGGGTCTGCGGCTATTCGGAGTGCGCATAGCACCACCCATTCCAGAAGGAGGCGTTATGAAAAGAATCCTCGTGGCTCTCGCCCTGACGTTCGTTGCCGGCTTCGCGTTTGCTGCCGATGAGAAACCACTCCCAAAACCCGATGTTCTTACCGAGGAGACGGTGTACACATCGCAGCGCCTCTCCGCAGTCTATGACACCATCATCATCCGCGACCTCACCACCGACGGCGCGGAGCTGTCGAACCTGGACAGCGAAGAGATGACAAAGCTTGAGGCCATGAAGCCGTTACTGGTCCGCACCGTCACCGACAGCATCGAAATGGAGCTCAAGCTGAACAAGCTGTTCAAAACCATTCAGAAAAACACTCAGCCCAAGGGCAAGGCAGTGATCCTCGAAGGAGCCTTCACCGAGTTCAATGCGGGCAATCGTGCCGTGAGGTTCTGGGTGGGCTTCGGGGCCGGCAAGACCTACCTGAAGGTGAAGGGACGGCTGATCGATGCCGAGTCGGGCAAGGAACTCGCCACCTTTGAGGACCGCGAGACGGGATACCGCGGCACCATGACCCTGGAAAACTTCGCGGACCTTTTCCCTCACCAGGCCAAGAGCCTGGGGGAGAACATCGTCAAGTTCATCCAAAAGCTCTATTGATTTCTCTTCTCCCTGTGGTAACCAAGAATGGGAGCGCCTGATGCGCTCCCATTTTTTTGCGCGAGGATACCAATGACAACAGATTTGAATTCCCTGCTCTGGGATACGTCGCCCCTCTACGCATCCGCAACCTGTGAAGACATAGACCGGGACCTGTCCCGCGGCGCTGCGGAGGCCCGGGCGTTCCGTGAACGCTACGCCGGAAAGGTGGCAACCCTTGATGCGGCTGAGGTGGCAGAGGCGGTGCGTCGCTACGAGGACCTCGGCGAGCTTCTGGCCAAACCCCAGTTGTACGCCCACCTCCTCTTTGCCGCCGACTCGGAGGCCGACGATCACAAGCGGCTCTCCCAGCGAACTGCCGAGTTCGGCAATCTCATGAGCCGCGAGCTTCTCTTCTTCGACCTGGAGATCATGGAAATAGCCGATGATCGCTTCGCCGGGCTGCTGTCCAACGAGCTTCTCGCCCCCTACCGGCACTACCTGGAAAGCGTGCGGCGGTTTCGGCCCCACACCCTGAAGGAACGGGAGGAACAGCTCCTGAAAATGAAGAGCCTCACGGGCACCGATGCCTTTTCGCGGCTCTTCGACGAGCTGTCGGCCTCTCTTAGCTATCGGATGGAACTTGACGGTGAAGAGCGGGACTTCACCGGCGAGGAACTCCTCGGGCTCCTCCACCACCCCGAGGCCGGGGTGCGTGAACGTGCCTTTGCCACGTTCCTCAATCGCCACGAGGAAAACGGCATCGTTTTTTCGAGCGTATTCAACAACGTTGCCCTGGATCACTCCCAGGAACTGGAGTTGAGGGGGTACCGCCACCCCATGGAGCCGACGAACCTGGGCAATGAGATCCCCGAAGAGGTGGTCAACCGGCTGATGGACGTGTCCGAGGCCAACTATGGGCTGGCGCGCGATTACTTCCGCCTGAAGGCCCGGCTCCTGGGACTGCCGAAACTGAAGAACACCGACGTCTATGCCCCCGTTGGGGACAGCGACCGGACGTACTCCTTTGACGAGGCACGGGAACTGGTGCTTGAAGCCTACGGCCGTTTTCACCCCCGATTCGGGGAGATGGCCGCGGCATTCTTCGACGAGCGGCGCATCGATGTCCTCCCCCGCCCCGGCAAGAGCGGCGGAGCGTTCTGCATGGGGATGACCCCGCACCTCTCTCCGTACCTGCTCCTGAACTACACCGGCAACCTGCGCGACGTGGCCACCCTGGCCCATGAACTGGGGCACGGCCTCCACTTCGAGCTGGCCCGGAAACAGACCATGCTCAACTACCATGCCCCGCTTCCTCTGGCGGAAACGGCGTCGGTCTTCGGCGAGATGCTCCTGACCCGCTTCCTCCTCCAGCGGGAGAGCGACCCGAGTGTGAAGATCTCGCTGCTGTGCGCCAAGATCGAGGACATCATTGCCACGACCTTCCGTCAGAACGTGCTCACCCGCTTCGAGGAGAGGATGCACCGGGAGCGGCAGGGGGGCCTTCTCACCTCATCACGGCTGTGCGATCTCTGGTGGGAGGAAAACGGGAGGCTCTACGGCGATGCCGTGGACATGATCCCCCCCTACCGCTGGGGCTGGAGCTACATCTCCCACTTCATCCACGCGCGGTTCTACTGCTACTCTTACACCTTTGCGGAGTTGCTGGTTCTTTCCCTCTACCGCAACTACCTGGAACAGGGAGACCGGTTCATCCCGACGTATCTGTCCATCCTGGAAAGCGGCGGTTCCCTCTCGCCCGCCGATACGGTCAGGCCCGCCGGCATCGACCTGGCCGACCCGCATTTCTGGCAGAAGGGATACGATTTTCTTGCGGAACTGATCGAAGAACTGAAGGGGCTGGTGGAACAGCGTCAGCATTGACGAACAACAAAGGCCGCCGGGGGATACCCACCGGCGGCCTTATCGCGTAACGTTGTGAGATCCTGTGTTACCGTATCCTAGAACTGAAATCCCACCTCGGCAAAGGGTCCGCCGAAATCGACATCTGCCTTGATGTCGCTCTCATCGATCTCGATTTTCTCGTAGCGATACCCTGCCGCGGCGAAGAGGTGATCGAAGAGGATCAGCTTGCCCCGGGCAATCAGGTCATAATAGCGGTTGTCGCCGTACGCCATGCCGCGGGCCTCTCCCTCGGCGGCAAACCACGAAAGCGGCTTGACCTGGACTCCGGCGTAGATCATGGGAACACCGAGTACCAGCGATTTCGATTCGGTGACACCACCCTGGACGACCTCGGCCTTCAGGTCGATCAGCCGGGCGTCGATGCCCAGGTCAACGTTCAGGATGCCGGCGGTGGCGGTCTTGAGCAGCGGGACCCCCCAGTAGAGGCCCAGGTCGTAGTGATCGAGCTTTAACTCAGAGGTAAAGGGGATGGTGCCGTCGAAGGTCACGTCCCCGAACTGGAACGTGCCGCTCTTGCTCCCCTGGCCGTTGAACTCCATGGGGGTAGCCATAAGATAGAGGTTGGGGAAGAACAGAGGTGTTTCGATCTTCACTCGCCCCATGAGACGCGTCTCGTCGTCATATTTCAACTCGTCCTTAACATCGAGGCTCGTCCCCTTGTAGGCAAAGTTACCCCGGGGCGTAGTGTTCCAGCCGCCCACTGCCGCCTCGATCCCCATGGCGCCGGCGGATGCGGCGGTGGCCGCGAGCAGCAGTACCGCCCCGACCAGTTGCTTGATTCCCATGCTGTCCTCCCTGCTGGTGTGATGAACGAGAAGTTCGTATCGTCACCACTGAGCCACTTCTTGAGACAAATCTGCAGCGGGCGTCGGAATGTGACAAAGGCCGCCGCGTCATCCCGCCGGCGGCCTTGCCGTAACCTTCACGACCGCCCGTTGTCAGTAGCGGTAGTGGCCCGACTTGTAGGGGCCGTTTTTGGGCACCCCGATGTAGGCGGCCTGCTCGTCGGTGAGCTCGGTCAGCATGGCGCCCAGGGTCTTGAGCTGCAGCCGGGCAACCTTCTCGTCCAGTTCCTTGGGGAGCATGTAGACCCCGACCGGGTACTTGCCAGGGTTGCAGAAGAGCTCGATCTGGGCAAGAGTCTGGTTGGCAAAGGAGGAAGACATGACATAGGACGGATGTCCCGTGGCGCAGCCGAGGTTCACGAGGCGACCCTCGGCCAGCAGAATAATCCGCTTACCGTCCGGGAAGATGATGTGATCCACCTGGGGCTTGATGTTTTCCCACTGGTACTGCTTCAGCGCCGCCACTTCGATCTCGTTGTCGAAATGGCCGATGTTGCAGACAATGGCATTGTGCTTCATGGCCTTCATGTGGTCGTGGGTGATGACGTTGATGTTGCCGGTGGTGGTGACGAAGATGTCGGCCTTGTCGGCGGCATACTCCATGGTAACCACCTTGTATCCTTCCATGGCGGCCTGAAGGGCGCAGATGGGATCGATTTCGGTTACCCATACCTGGGCCTGAAGCCCG
The DNA here is from genome assembly GCF_059620965.1 of Geobacter sp. PheSNFMC. Classification (NCBI taxonomy): domain Bacteria; kingdom Pseudomonadati; phylum Thermodesulfobacteriota; class Desulfuromonadia; order Geobacterales; family Geobacteraceae; genus Geobacter; species Geobacter sp. PheSNFMC. The sequence goes on along the minus strand of NZ_JCAMRN010000007.1, from coordinate 49,201 downwards.
CGCATGGCCTGGGCGCACCCCTTACCCACCTCGCCGTAGCCGCAGATCACGGCAACCTTGCCGGCAATCATCACGTCGGTGGCCCGCTTGATGCCGTCCACCAGCGACTCGCGGCAGCCGTAGATATTGTCAAACTTGGACTTGGTCACCGAGTCGTTGACGTTGATGGCCGGGAACTTGAGCGTGCCCTTTTCATGCATCTGATAGAGGCGGTGCACGCCGGTGGTGGTCTCTTCCGTGACCCCCTTGATGGCGGCAGCGACTTTCGAGTACCACCCCGGCTTCTCGGCGAGACGCTTCCGGATGGAGGCAAAGAGGTACTGCTCTTCCTCACAGGTGGGGTTGGCAATGACCGAGGGATCCTTTTCGGCGTCGCTTCCCAGGTGCAGGAGCAGCGTCGCGTCCCCCCCGTCGTCGAGGATCATGTTGGGAGTGCCGCCGTCGTGCCACTCGAAGATCCGGTGGGTGAACTCCCAGTACTCCTCAAGGGATTCGCCCTTGTAGGCGAAAACGGGGATGCCGGCGGCGGCGATGGCGGCGGCGGCATGGTCCTGGGTGGAGAAGATGTTGCACGAGGCCCAGCGCACCTCGGCGCCGAGGGCCACAAGGGTTTCGATGAGCATGGCGGTCTGGATGGTCATGTGGAGCGAGCCGGCGATGCGGGCGCCCTGGAGGGGCCGGGTGGCGGCGTACTCCTCGCGGATCGCCATGAGGCCCGGCATTTCGGTCTCGGCAATGATCATTTCCTTGCGTCCCCAGGCGGCAAGGGAAATATCCCTGATGCAACAGTCATTGAACGTTCCGGCGGTATCCCGCGCAACGGGTTGGGTCATCTGAAGCCTCCATCCTGATGAGAGAGTAATTTAAACGAACTATATATCACGTCACATCCAATCCGGTCAAAAAAGAAACCATCCTGCAACGAAAAAGGCCGTCCGCCGGCTGGATGCCGGGGACGGCCCCGAGACGCGAACGTTCGCGGCGTCGAAGATCAGTGATAGACGCCGCAGCCGATGAAGACCGTGTCGTCCACTTTCTTCACGTAGGACGATTTCTTCTGCATCACCCTGGTTTTGGGATGGGGCCACTTGTAGTCGTACCACCCCTCCCCCTTGCGGGCAGTATCGATCAGGCCGATCGTTACGAGACGGACGTTTTCGTCCTTGGACTGGAGCTGGTTCTTGCCGATAAGGGTCGGATCGGATCCGTGGGCGAGAAATACGCCATTAAAGCCGACGGCAAAGATGTACAGATCGTTCTTGACAAATTTGCCCTTGGGATTGCTGAACTCCACGAACGCCTTTTCCTTGCCGTGTTCCTTGATGTAAGCGGCCGCCCTCTCCACCAGGGCCTTTGCCTCTTCCCGCGTTCCCGTGCCCCCCGTGGCCGCCGTGCAGATTGACGCAGTCAGACACAGGATTGCCGCCACCATTGCCAGGATTGTTCTCATGCGTTGGTCTCCTTACCGGAATGTCAGTGCTACACAACGGAACATAGTATACCACACCGCAAGCAGGTCAACAGCGCGGCAGCAAAGGGAAAACCCCGCAACGGCAACCGTCGCGGGGCAGGAAAATCATAGAAAGGGTCAGGCGGCTTTTACCGCCTCCTCACCCACTGCGAAGAGTTCGTCGAAGACCTCCTGAACCGTGGTGATCCGATCCGCCTTCCAGGCGTTGGTTCCGCAGAAGATCAGCCCGGTTTCCACATCGCCGCGCTGGGCCCGGTCAAGGGCGCTGACGATGCAGAACCGCTCGCCGGTTTCTTTATAGGAGCACTTTTTGAGACAGCCATTGCCGCAGGCAACCCCCTTGAGCTGATCGTGGAGCACGATCTGGTCCTGGTTGCGGAGGATGGCGCGCCCGGGCAGCCCTGCCGGGCTCATGATGAGCCCGATGTCTTCCCGGCGGCACTCGAGGTACGCCTGCTTGTAGGCCTCGTCGGCATCGCACTCGACGGTCGGCACGAACCGGCTGGCCATCTGCACGGCGTCTGCCCCCTGCTCAAGGGCATGGAGCACGTCGTCGCGATCCCAGATTCCTCCCGCAGCGACAACCGGCACCGAAACTCCGTATTCTTCGAGGAAAAAGGCCTTGATCGCCCTGATGGTGCCGTACTGGTCATAGGTGCCGGCGCCGATGTTTTCCAGTTTCTCGCCCAGGTGTCCGCCGGCGGTGTCAGGGTCTTCCACAACCACCGCATCGGGCAGACGGCTGAATCCCTTTTCCCACTTCTTGGCAATGAGCTGGGCCGCCCGGACCGACGAGACGATGGGGACCAGGGCGACCTCGGGGGCGTGGGCGGTCAGTTCCGGCAGGGTCAGGGGAAGCCCTGCGCCACAGACGATGACCTTGGCCCCGCCTTCGACGGAGGCACGGACCAGTTCCTCGTAATCGGTCAGCGCCACCATGATGTTCACGCCAATGACCCCGTCGGGAGCGATGGCATAAGCCTTGCGCAATTCCTGCCTCATGGCCTCGGGATTGCTCTGGAGGTAATTCGCGCCCGTGAACAGGCCGCTGTTGAGGGATATCCCCGCAGCAGCCACCAGGCCGACTCCGCCGCACTTTGCCACATGACCGGCGAGCCGTCCCCCCGATATCCTCACCCCCATCCCGCCCTGGATGAGGGGATACTTCACTTCATGCCTGCCGATTTTCAGCGGTCCGACCATGTACACCTCCGTGGTGCCGTTTGTATACGCCCGTTACACCATAGCAGAACCGGCAGGGTGCAGGTGTAATAGTTTTGTAAAAGGAAACCTTGCAAACCCGGCGCCAGGGTGCTACACACAATCCCATGAGATGGCTCAGGAAGCTAGCCAATCCGCTTTTCGCCCTCATCGGCATCCAGGTGGTATGGGGACTCTTCGTCTTCTACTGGATCTACTGGTTCGTGGGGCGGCACAAGGAGTTCCGGGAACTGGCCCTCCGCTACCGGCCCGAACTGCTCGTCCGCGGCTTCGACTGGATAGTGCTCGTGGAGGGACTCATCCTGCTGGTGCTCATCCTGGCCGGGGTTTATGCACTCTTCATCTTCTGGCGCCGCCAGTCCAAGCTCTACCGCGAACAAAAGGAATTCATCTCCCAGGTTACCCACGAGCTCAAGTCGCCGCTGGCATCCATCAAGCTCCACCTTGAGACGATCCGGCTGCGCAAGCCGCCGCCCGACAAGCTGGAGCGGTTCCTCGACACCATGCTTGAGGACACCGAGCGCCTCGACAACCTCATCAGCAATTTCCTCATGGCGGCCAAGCTTGAGCAAAAGTTCCGCACGACCCAGCAGACTGTCGTCGATTTTTCCGCCTTCCTCGTCCGCTCAATGGAGCGCCTGGGACAACATCTGCCCGAGGGAGGAAACCTGACGCTCCAGATAGACGAGGGAATCCGGGCAGCCATCGATGCGGAGGCCATGGAGACGGCGCTTCGCAACCTCTTTGAAAATGCGATCCTGTACAGCCCCGGAGCTCCCGATATCAGGGTTGCCCTGACCCGCTCCGGCGGGGACTGCGTCCTCACCTTCAGCGATCAGGGCATTGGCATCGCCCCCCACGACATCAGGAAGATATTCAGGATGTTCTACCGGGTTCGCAGACCAGGAGAAACCATCCGGGGAACCGGCCTGGGACTCTGGATCGTCAAATCGGTGATCCGGGAGCATGGGGGACGGATCGCCGTTTCGAGCCGGGGAAACGGCATGGGGACGACCTTCACCATTACACTGCCGCTGGCCCGCGGAGGGGATCGTCAATGACTGAGGAAAAACCGCACATTCTGCTGGTTGAAGACGAAATCCACCTGGCTCGGGGGATCTGCTTCAACCTGGAGATGGAAGGATACCGCGTCAGTCATGTGGAGAGCGGCGAAGCTGCCCTGGAGCGGCTGGCCTATGACCGGTTCGCGCTCATCATCCTTGACGTCATGCTGCCGGGCATCGACGGGTTTACCGTATGCGAACAGGTGCGCGCCACCGACGCACGCGTGCCGATACTCATCCTCACCGCCCGGGCCGATGACGGCGACCGGATCACGGGCCTCGACCGGGGCGCGGACGATTATCTGACCAAGCCGTTCAATCTGAACGAATTTCTTCTTCGCGTGCGCGGCATGCTGCGCCGCTCGGCCTGGTACCGGCCGGAACCGGTGGAAGAGGGATACCGCTTCGGCGACAACGAGGTTTTTCTCCTCTCCTACCATGCGCGGACCGCCCAGGGCGAAGTGGACCTGACCGAACTGGAGGTCAAGATGCTGTCGCTCTTCTTTCACCGTGAAGGGGAAGCGATCCCGCGGGGAGATATCCTGGAAAACGTGTGGGGCTACAGCTCCGATGCCGAGACCCGTACGCTCGACAACTTCATTGTCCGACTGCGCAAGTACTTCGAGCCGAACCCGGCAAAACCGCTCTATTTCCAGACCGTCAGGGGGGTGGGATACCGCTTCAGCAGGAAACCCGGGACCGGGGACCGGGAATCGGGGACCGGAAACATCTGAAGGAGCCATGCAGGACGAGAAAACTAAAAAAGGCCGGAAGGTATCCCCTCCCGGCCTTTTGCCATTGCTGGTCCGGTCCCTCCTGGCCCCGGCCCTTAGGCTTTCTGACGAATGATGTCGACCCTGTCGGTCCGCTCCCAGGTGAATTCGGGGAGTTCACGTCCGAAATGGCCGTAGGCAGCGGTCTTGCGGTAAATGGGGCGAAGCAGGTCAAGCTGCTCAATGATGGCGCGGGGGCGCAGATCGAAGACCTCGCGGATGATCTCGGCGATTCGGACAGAGGGGATCTTGCCGGTGCCCGCGGTGTCGACCATGACCGACACGGGCTCGGCAACGCCGATGGCGTATGCCACCTGCACCTCGCAACGCTCGCACAGCCCCGCCGCCACCAGGTTCTTGGCCACGTAACGCCCCATGTAGGCAGCCGAACGGTCGACCTTGGAAGGATCCTTGCCCGAGAAGGCGCCGCCGCCGTGGGCGCCGTGGCCGCCGTAGCTGTCGACGATGATCTTGCGGCCCGTGAGGCCGCAGTCGCCCATGGGGCCGCCGACCACGAACCGGCCGGTGGGGTTGATGAGGAAGCGGGTCTTGTCGTCCATGAGCTCCGTGGGGATGATCTTCTTGACGACCTCCTCGATGATCCCCTCCTTGATGGTTTCATAGGAGACTTCCGGCGTATGCTGGGACGAGATGACCACGGTGTCGATCCGGACCGGCTTGTCGTCGACGTACTGGATGGAAACCTGGGATTTGGAGTCGGGGCGAAGGAAACCGAGGGTTCCGTTCTTGCGGACCTCGGCCAGCTTCTGGGTCAGCCGATGGGAGTACATGATGGTCATCGGCATGAGCTCGGGAGTTTCATTGCAGGCATAGCCGAACATGAGCCCCTGGTCGCCCGCGCCCTGCTCCTTGAACATGCCCTCCCCCTCGGTGACGCCCTGGGAGATGTCGGGGGACTGCTTGTCGATGGAGACGAGAACCGCGCAGGTTTCCCAGTCGAAGCCCATGGCTGAATCGTTGTAGCCGATCTCCTTGATGGTCTCGCGCACGACCTTCGGATAGTCAACCACAGCGGTGGTGGTGATTTCGCCGGCGATTACCGCCATGCCGGTGGTAACAAGGGTTTCACAGGCAACCCTCGCCGTTTTGTCCTGAGTAAGTATCGCATCGAGAACGGCGTCCGAAACCTGGTCGGCAACCTTGTCGGGGTGGCCTTCGGATACCGATTCGGACGTGAAAATATAATCCTTCATCTCCATCGCGGTTCATTCCTCCTCGTGTGGGTATGGGGGTAGCGGTTGAAAAAGACGATGGATTGTATCGATTGGGGGAGAGAAAATCAAGGGCTAAAACCGGGACGATCAGTCGAAACTCTCGGAAAAACGCGCTGAAATCTCGCTTTTCACAAAGGACTCCACCTCGGCTGCGGTGGCAAAGGTGAGTGCGCGGGCAACCAACCGCTCGGCGTCGGCGCGCCTGGCGCGTCGAAGGATCTTCTTGACCCGGGGAATGGAAACGGCTGTCATCGACAGTTCGTCAAACCCGAGCCCGAGCAGGATCGGCAGGTAGAGGGGCTCGCCCGCCATTTCACCGCACATGCAGACACGGATTCCCGCGGCATGGGCCGCATCGACCACGGTTTTGAGCGAACGGAGAATGGCGGGGTGAAGCGGCTGATACAGGTGCGCCAGATGCTCATTGGTCCGGTCGATGGCCAGCGAATACTGGATCAGGTCATTGGTCCCCACGCTGAAAAAATCCACCTCCCGCGCCAGCAGGTCGGCGATGGTCACCGCGGACGGCACCTCGATCATGATGCCCGTCTCGATCTCCTCGTCAAAGGGGATGTCGGCCGAACGCAGCTCTTCCATGCATTCACGGAGGATTGCCTTGGCGCTCCGCACTTCCTCGATACCGGAAATCATGGGGAAGAAGAGCCGCACCGTACCCTTGCGGCCGGCCCGTAGAATCGCCCGCAACTGGGACTTGAAGACTTCAGGCCTGCGAAGGGACAGCCGGATGGCGCGCAGCCCCATGGCAGGGTTCATCTCGTCTTCCAGGTGCAGATCGGTGGCCAGCTTATCCCCGCCGATGTCGAGGGTCCTGATGGCGACCGGGTCGGGTGCGACATTCTCCACAATGGCTGCGTAGGCCCGGTACTGCTCTTCCTCGTCAGGGAGCTCCGGCCGGTTCATGTAGAGCATCTCTGTGCGGTAGAGCCCCACGCCCTGGCCACCGTGGCTCGTGAGGGAAGGAATTTCCTCGGGAAATTCGATATTCCCCATGAGTCTCATGCGGTGACCGTCCTGGGTCTCGGCGGGCAGGTCCTTGAGCTTCAGGAGCTCCTGTTCCAGGTAGTCGTAATGCTGTTTTTTCCGCAGGTAATCGCGGAACATCTCTTCGGAAGGATTGACGACAATGGTGCCGGTGGTGCCGTCGATGATGACCGGCAGGCCATCGATATCCTCAGCCGTGATGGTTTCAAGGCCGACCACTGCCGGGATCTCGAAGGCACGGGCCAGAATGGACGTGTGGGAGGTCCTCCCCCCCAGATCGGTGACGAAACCGACGACTTTCCCCTTGTCCATCTGGAGGATATCGGTGGGGGAGAGATCATGGGCGACAATGAGCCGTTTTCCCTCGTCAATGGCGTCGATACGCTCATGACGTTTGCCGACCATGTGACGCAGAATCCGCTCGACCACGGTTTCCACGTCCCCGAAACGCTCCCGCAGATAATCGTCGTCGATCCCTGCGAAGAACTCCTTGAACTTGTCGAGGTTTTTCTTGAGCGCAGCCTCGGCGTTGATCCCGTCCCTCTCGATGAGATCAATCGTGCCCTGGCGCAGCATGCTGTCGTCGAGGATCAGAAGGTGGGCGTCGACCACATAGAGGTGCTCTGCGCCCCTGCGGGCGGCGAGAGATTCCTTGAGAGCCAGCAGGTCGTCCCGCGAGCGTGACAGGGCAGTGGTGAATCGTGCCACCTCCGCCGGAATATCCTCGGGCGGCACCGCGGCTTCGACCACAATAACGCGGCTGCGGTCAGTGACGCGGGCAGTGCCGATGGCGATCCCCGGCGACGCGCCTATGCCGCTGAATACCCTGGTTTCACTCCTCGCCGAACCCATTGGTGATTATCTCGCCGAGAGAGGCCATGGCCTCCTCCTCATCGTCTCCTGCCACCCGTACTCGGATGGTCGTTCCCTTGGCAGCGGCGAGCATCATTATGCCCATGATGCTCTTGCCGTTCACCTCGACCCCTTCCCGCTCGATCTTGATGTCCGAATGGAACCGGCTGGCCGTTTTGACCAGCAGGGCAGATGCCCGTGCGTGGAGGCCGAGTTTGTTTACTATGGTGAATTCCCTCTCAAGCATTTCGCTGGCTACCTCGGATCATTTCAGATAATCGCCGGCAACGGCTATGCTCTCCCGTCCGCAGTCCCTGAGCAAACCCGCCAGTTCCGCGACGGTAGCTTTCTGCCGCTCGCTCGCGAATTTGATCACCATCGGGAGGTTGACACCCGTGAGGACCTCTACCCGTTCTCCTTCGAGAAAGGACAGACTCATATTGGAAGGAGTGCCGCCGAACATGTCGGTCATGATGATGGCGCCATTGCCGGACACCTGCTTGACGGCAGCGGAAATCCTGTCCATGATGCCTTCCACCTGATCGCCCTGTTCGATACCTATTGCCTGGGCCTCTTCAATGGAGCCCACTATCATTTCGGCGGCCCTCAGCAGTTCCTTTGCCAGGCCGGCGTGAGTTACAAGAACAAGTCCTATCATTATCTCATCCTTTTTCCTTGTCCCGATGGGACACCTTCGCAGCCAGTCCGAGCCCGGCGAAGAATGTCCGCAGTTCTTCGACAATGGCGACTGATCGATGCCGGCCGCCGGTGCATCCCACGGAAACGGTCAGGTATGATTTCCCCTCGCGCTGGTAGGAGGGAACGAGAAACTCCAGCAGCCCCTTGAACCGTTCGAGAAACTGCCTGGTTTCCTGCTTTTCCAGAACATAGGTGCGGACGTTCTCGTCCAACCCCGTCCCCGGCTTCAGTTCCGGCACGAAATGGGGGTTGGGAAGAAAACGGACATCCATCACGATGTCCGACTCCAGAGGAATCCCGAACCGATAGCCGAAGGATTGCAGGTGAATTGTCATGGGGCGTGTTCCCGACTCGCCCTTGATGCGGGCGTGGACCAGTTCCTTCAACTGGTGCACGTTCAGCTCCGACGTATCGATCACATGCGTGGCCAGCCTTCTGAGCCCGGCAAGTTGTTCCCGTTCATAGCGGATTCCCTCCGGCACAGACCCGCTTTCCAGGGCCGGGTGGCGACGGCGGGTCTCAGAGAACCGGCGGACCAGCACTTCATCGGTGGCATCGAAAAAGATTACCTCAACCGAGTGCCCCGCTTCGTCGATCTGCTGAAAAATGTTCTCAAATCCCTTGATAAAGTCCCGGCCGCGGATATCCATGACCAGTGCCACGCCAGCCACATTCTCACCCGAGCGGCAGACCAGATCGATGATGGTCGGGAACAGAAGAACCGGAAGGTTGTCGACGCAGAAGAACCCTTCGTCCTCCAGCACGCGTACCGCCGTTGACTTGCCGGAGCCCGAAAGCCCTGTGATCACAAGAACGCGCATGGCTATTCAACCTCGTTCCCGAGGGGACGGACTTCCATGCGGGCCAGAAGTTTTTCGTGGAATTCACGGGCGGAATGATAGCCCATGCCCTTGAGAAGGTGGTTACGGGCCGCCACTTCGATGATGGAGGTAAGGTTGCGGCCCGGACGCACGGGAATCTTGATGTGGGGCAGATCCACATCGAGGATGGCGTACACCTCGTCATCCAGGCCGAGCCGGTCGTACTCCTGGACAGGGTCCCAATCGATGAGTTCGATCACCATGTCGATGATCTTTTTCTCGCGGATGGAGGAGACGCCGAACAGATTCTTGACGTTGATGACCCCGAGCCCCCGGATCTCCATGTGATGCTGGATCGCTTCGGCTGCCTGGCCCACCAGCGCCGCCGGCATCTTCTTCTTGACATACACCACGTCGTCCGCCACCAGGCGGTGCCCCCGGATCACGAGGTCAAGGGCGCACTCGCTCTTGCCGATGCCGCTCTTGCCCAGGATCAACACCCCTACCCCAAGGACATCAACCAGGACGCCGTGAATGTGGGTGGTGGGAAGAAGGCGTTCCTCCAAGAATTTCGTGATCAGCGAAATGAACGTGGAGGATTGGTGCGGCGTCACCAGCAGGGGAATGCCGGCCTTTTCCACTTCGGCCTTGAGAAAGGCCGGCGGATCGAGCCCCTTGGTGACGATGAAGCAGGAGATGGGGTAGCCGCAGAGCTTCTGGATGTGGGTGAGCGCCTGCTGTTCCGCTATCTGTCGGAGATACGAAATCTCCGTGTTGCCGAGCACTTGGACCCGGTCGGGGTGCAGGTGTTCCGTATAGCCGGTGAGGGCGAGCCCCGGCTTCTGGATGCGGGAACTGTGAATGCGGTGCCCCACACCCGCGCCACCGGCGAGCAGCACGAGTTCGAGCCCGTACTCCGTATCGTCGAGGAGATCCTGAATAGCGAGACTGATGCTGTTCAACGGTGGTTTTCCTGGGCGCGGGACCGTGCCAGCCCGCGCCGGTGACCGGGAGAGCACACATCCGGCGAGCTGCCAGGCAACTCGCCGGATGATGAGAATCCCTGCAATGATCGACATCCCATGGCCGGATTCACGAAATCTCCCGAATTCCGGCCGCCGACAGGGGACAGCCTACTTGCGCTGGGGCTCGATGAGGCCGTAGTTGCCGTCCTTCCTGCGATAGACAACATTGATGGCCTCGGTTGACGCGTCGGTGAACACGAGGAAATCCTTGTGCAGGAGATCCATCTGCATCACAGCCTCTTCCACGGACATGGGCTTGATGGAGATGGTCTTGCTTCTGATCACGACGGGTTCGGTCCGCTGCTCGATGCTTTCGGCCGTAACGACGCTCTTCTGGATTTCCAGGGCCCGATCGTCGGCAGACGGCTTGTGCTCCTTGAGCCGCTCCTTGTAGCGGCGAAGCTGCCGCTCGATCTTGTCGATCACCGCATCCAGCGCGGCATACATGTCATTGGTTTCTTCCGCGGCCTTGATGGTAACTCCCTTGGCGGTAAGGGTCACTTCGGCGATGTGGCGGATCTTCTCCACCGTGAGAAATACCTGAGCGGTAATCGGCTCGTCGATATATTTCTTTACCCTCTCCAGCTTTTCAGCGGCGTAGCTCTTAAGGGCCTCGCTCTGCTCCATGTGTCTGAATGTCGTGGTAATCTGCATGACTTCCTCCTTGCTGTAATGGCCGCGTTCCGGGACTAACCGCCCTTCGTGGTCTTCACTGTAATCAAAGCACGAAATGACGATCCTTCAACCCGGAACATCGAAAGAATAACTCAAAATGTAAGCTGGTCAAAAATGACGTTTGCGCTCTGATGATGAGCCGATTTTCAACATCTCGCGGTATTTCGTTACGGTTCGTCGGGCGATGTTGATGGTGTGCGCCGAAAGCAATTCAGCGATACGCTGGTCGCTGTAGGGCTTCCGGGGATCCTCGGAATCAACGATTTCCTTGATCTTGTTCTTGACGCTCTCTGAGGCGATGAAATCTCCTTCGGTAGTTGAAATGCCGCTGTTGAAAAAATACTTCATCTCATAGAGCCCCTGGGGGGTCTGCATGTACTTGTTGGTGGTGACGCGGCTGATGGTCGACTCGTGCATGCCGATATCCTCAGCCACATCCCTGAGCACCAGGGGGCGGAGGTGTTCGATGCCGCGGTCGAGAAACTCGCGCTGGAATTTCACGATGCTCTTCGCGACCTTGTAGATGGTTCTCTGCCGCTGATGGATGCTCTTGATGAGCCACATGGCGGATCGGGACTTTTCGTTGATGTACTCTTCGGCCTTGGCGTCGACGGCAGCGCCGTTCTTGATCTCGCCGGCGTAAAAGGGGCTGATTCTCAGGTTGGGCAGGCCTTCGTCGTTAAGCACCACAACATAGTCATCAGCGATCTTGTGGACAAAGATATCAGCCGAAATGTAGTGGACATCTTCGGAGCCATAGACGCGGCCCGGCTTCGGATCCAGGCCGGCGATAATCTTGGCTGCCATGAGGATGCTGTCCACGTCGACCCCGAGAGACTTGGCAATTTGTTTGTACTTGCGGGTCTCCAGGTCGTGGAGGTGATTGCGGAGGATGCCGTCCACAACGCTTCCGGCCATACCGAGCTGCTCCACCTGGAGCAGGAGGCATTCCCTCAGGTTGCGCGCCCCCACGCCCATGGGGTCGAACTCCTGGATCTTCTTCAGGGCCGACTCTGCCACGGATTCGCTCACGGAGCACGCCTGGGCGATTTCCTCAACCGTGGCGCGCAGGTAACCGTCTTCATCGATGTTGCCGATAATCTCCGCGCCGACCCGCGCCTCATCATCGTTCAGCTTGGTCATATTGAGCTGCCACATGAGATGATCGGCAAGGGTTCCCTTGCGGGTCAGGATGTTTTCATAGGATGGACGATCTTCATCGTCGTAGTACTGTTCGCCGGAACTGTAATTGTAGCCCTCAAGATAGCTGTCCCAGTCCGACTCCCGGGTCTCTTCCCCCGTGGTGACCTCGCGGAAATCCTGTTCAGCCGGAGCGGGAGCATCCTCCTTTTCGGAAAGTTCTACCAGATCCTGCTCCTTGACCTCCTCAGCCTCCAGAGACTCTTCCAGAAGTGGATTCTCCTCCATCTCCTGACGGACCAGATCCTGAAGCTCCAGCCGCGAAAGCTGGAGAAGCTTGATGGCCTGCTGCAACTGGGGCGTCATCACCAGTTGCTGGGTCATCTTCATCTGTTGGCGCATTTCAATGGCCATACACGACACACCTTTGATGGAAGATCCGGCTGTAAAACCGGCTCGCTCTCCCTCGTGAACGGGTTGCGCACCGGACTCCGACCGCTGCTAGAGCCTGAATGATTCTCCCAGGTAAATCTCCCGGGCTGTCCTGCTTTCGGCAATGGCGACCGGATCGCCATGCTCTATGACCTCTCCGGAATTCATGATGTATGCGCTGTCGCATACACCGAGGGTTTCGCGCACGTTGTGATCCGAGATCAGAATGCCTATGCCGCTCTCCTTGAGGGCCGTAATGATCCCCTGGATATCGATGACCGCAATGGGGTCAATGCCGGCGAAGGGCTCATCAAGGAGAATGTACGACGGATTCGTTGCAAGGGCGCGGGCGATTTCGACCCGCCTCCGTTCGCCGCCGGAAAGGGAATAGCCCTTGCTCCGCGCGATATGGCTTATCTTGAACTCCACCAGAAGCTCGTCGGCCCTCTCCCTCCGTTCAGCCGGGGAGTAATCCATGGTCTCCAGGACCGCGAGCAGGTTCTCCTCAACCGTGAGCTTGCGGAATACTGACGGCTCCTGGGGGAGATAGCTGATGCCGCGCCGCGCCCGCTGGTACATGGGCAACGCCGTGATATCCTCTTCGCCGAGAACGACTTGGCCGCCGTCGGGACGGCAGAGCCCCACAACCATGTAAAACGTGGTCGTCTTGCCCGCACCGTTGGGGCCCAGCAGGCCAACCACCGTGCCGGGAGCCACCAGGAGATCGACGCCGTTCACCACCGTACGCTTGCCAAAGGATTTTTTAAGGCCGTGCGCCCTGAGGGCCGTTTCAGCGTTTCGTGCCGCCATTCTTCCCCTTGTCCTTCGGATGGATGACAGCCTCGACCCGGGAGTCGCCGCCACCGGTCACGATGCTCCGTTCTTCGTTGACAAAGTAGGTGATGACCTTGCCGGAGATCATGTTTTCCCCCTGATACACCTTGGGCTCACCGCTCAGGACGATTTTCTGTTCCGTGTTGTAGTAAACACCCTCCCTGGCCGTTGCAAGGCGGTCGCCCTGGACGATCTTCACGTTGCCGACCGCCTCGACCTTTTCCACGTCGCCGCCGTCCTCGCGGTAGTGAATGACGAGCCGATCGGAGTAAATGGTCAGATCGCCCTGCCTGGCCGTGACCTTACCGCTAAATGTGGCGGTCCGGCTGCGGCTGTCAGTGGAAAGTTCGTTGGATTTTACAGTGATCGGCTGCCCTCCCCGACTGGCCGGCAACGGTCCGGCAACGGCAGCCGCCGTCACGGCCAGCAGGAAAAGCGCGGAGATGAGCGTCCGCTTCATTTCAATCCTTTGGGGCGGGCGCGATGGTAGCCCGCACATCATTCAGTATCCGCAAGGTGCGGGTCGGGACGAGAAACTCCATTCCAACCCCTTCGACGATAAACCGGGCATCCCGGAACCTGACCCGGTCATCGGTCACCACAAGCTGGCGCGACGCCCGGTAGAATGCCTTGCCGGTCGTAAACTCCATGCCGGATGTGCTTCGGGCATTGATGTTTCCTGTAAGCGTCACGTCCTTTGTGGCGTTGAAGTACTCGGCCTTGTCCGACCTGAGGGTGATCTCCCCAGTTTTGTCCGTGCCGGGAAATACGATCCGCACCCCCGTCAGGAGCGTCACGTCGCGTTGCCGATCGTACTCGCCCCTGTCGGCATAGAGGTCCCACTTCTTTACCCCCTCCCGCGTTTCGGCATAATGAAGGGTCTTCAGCGAGAGATCTATGTTGCGGGGAAGCTTGGGCAATCCCGTCTCTTTTTCATTGCCGCCCACCAGGCGAATGGCGAGCGCCGCCGCGAGATAGAGCGTCGTGAGAACGATGACAACGGCAAGAATATGCCTGATTTTATTGGTCTTTACCATAAAAACAGGGGCAGTATACCATCTCACCCTTACCCTGTAAAGGAATTTCAATGCGCTTATGCCTGTTTTGGCACAAAGATTGTAGTGCTAGTACCTCATGTTCCGCAACTCCGCACCCGCAGCCGCGCAAGTCCCCACGGCCCCGCCCGTATCAGACTGGTTTTCCCCTTCGAATATCTCATCGAAACGGCCGGCACTATTCCGAAAGGCCCTGAGCAGTGCCGGATCAAAGTGTGCCGGCATGGTCCGACCGTCACCTTCAAGAATGATCCTGCACGCGGTTTCATGGTCGTAGGGGGGCTTGTAGACCCGTGGGCTGCGCAGGGCGTCATACTGATCCACGAGCATGACAATGCGCCCTTCCACGGGGATATTCTCCCCCTTCACCCCGTAGGGATAGCCTGTTCCGTCCCACCGCTCATGGTGACAGAGGGCAATCGACTCGGCCATCCGGAGCATGCCGTAGGACGATCCCCGAAGGATGTGCGCCCCGATCACCGTATGAGTGCGGATCGTTGCGAATTCCTCACTGGAAAGCGGCCCCGGCTTGAAGAGAATTGAATCGGGAATGCCGATTTTGCCGATATCGTGCATGGCGCTCGCCAGCGTTATCGTATCGACGAATTCATCGCTCATGGCCAGCTCACGCGCCATATGATTGGCATAGAGCCCGATCCGGGAGATGTGGGCGCCGGTGTCCTCGTCGCGGAGTTCCGCCGCAGCGGTGAGGCGTTGCACAACCTCCTTGCTCATGTCTTTAAGCATCTGCAGGGTGTCGGCCAGCTCTCCGGTCCGCTGCCTGACCGTATTTTCCAGTTCGATCTTGTAGTTCTTTTCGATCTTAAGCAGGCGGTAATAATTGATTCCCTTTTCTACTGCATGAAACAGATAGAGCGGATCGTAGGGCTTGATAATGAAGTCAAAGGCGCCCTGCTTGATCGCTTCCACCGCCACGGACAATTCCGCATAACCGGTCATGAGGATCACCGGCACATCCTGGTTGGAGGTCCGAATGGCCCGCAGGACTTCTATCCCCGTCATCTCGGGCATATTGATGTCGGTAATGACAATGTCGATCCCGCCGCCGGCGAGGCGACGCATGGCATCGGCCCCCCGGCCGAAGGGATGCACGGCATAACCGTAGGCAACGAGAAGCGCCGACAGGCTTTCGAGCACGTAGGGGTCGTCATCGATGACGACTATGGTTCCATCGTGTCGCTTGAGCATGGTGATTGCTCCTTACGGAAGGACGGACACGCTCCGGCGCCGCCCCCGAGAACAAGGGGAAGATGATGGGAGATACTCTCTTTTCGGACAAAACGGACGGGGCTTTAGGCGCAGGCTTACTGAAGGAGGAGCGTCAGAAGAAGAGCATGATGAATACCGCTCTAGCGGTAATAGCGTGCGGTGATCTCGTCCCACTTTCCCTGGGCCCTGAGAAGGAGATCGCAGACCTCGCGGACGGCTCCCCAGCCGCCGCGATTGCGGGTAATGAAATGCACGAACGGCAGCACTTCCGGGACGGCATCGGCGGGGGCGGCGGCAAAGCCGACCCGCCGCAGCACCGGAATATCGATCACATCGTCACCCACAAAGGCGACCTGCGAGTCCTCCAGGCCGGTGGCACTGAGAATCTCCCCGTACGGTGTCAGCTTGTCGATGGCCTTCTGATAGAGTATCGGGATATCCAGCTCTGCGGCCCGATTGGCAACCACCACCGACTGCCGGCCCGAAATGATCCCCACCTGAATGCCGGCCCGCTGAATCATCTTGATGCCGTGGCCGTCCTTGACGTTGAAGAATTTGCTTTCCACCCCGTTGGAGTCGAAGATGATCCGGCCATCGGTCATGACGCCGTCCACATCGAGCAGCAACAGCCTGATCCCGGCAAGGCGCCCGTTCATGAGTTCCCGTTCCCCGGCGGTCATGCCAAGCCCGCCCGCAACAGGTCATGGAGGTGAATGATCCCCACCGGCCGGTTAGCGGCCGCATCGTCGAAGACGAACAGGGACGTTATGGAGTGGGACTCCATTACCTGGAGAGCCTTGGCAGCCAGCTCGGAACGATTGATTCTCTTTGGATTGCGGGTCATGATCTCCCCGGCGGCCTGATTAAGGACATCGACCCCCTTGCCGAGAGAGCGGCGCAGGTCCCCGTCGGTGACCACCCCCACCAGGGAGCCGTCTTCCGCGCAGACGCCGGTGATGCCGAGCCCTTTGGCCGTGATGACGAACAGGGCGTCGCGGATCGGCGTGGCAGTGTCCACCAGCGGCACGGCGTCGCCCGAATGCATCAGGTCTTCCACCGTGAGGAGAAGTTTCTTTCCCAGGGAGCCGCCCGGGTGGAACAGGGCGAAATCTTCGGGCCTGAACCCGCGCTCAATGAGGAGAGCCACCGCAAGTGCATCACCCATGGCAAGGGTTGCGGTGGTGGATGCGGTGGGGGCCAGACCGAGGGGGCAGGCCTCCTCGGCAACCGAAATATCGAGGAACACGTCGCCCGCCTTGGCAAGCGTGGACGAGGCATTGCCCGACATGGAAACGAGGGCAGCACCGAGTCGCTTGATGATCGGCAGGATGCGCACCACCTCTTCGGTTTCACCGCTGTTGGAGATGGCAATGACCACGTCCCCCTTCATGATCATCCCCAGGTCGCCATGAACCCCTTCCGCCGGGTGAAGGAACAGGGCCGGCGTGCCAGTGGACGCCATGGTTGAGGCTATTTTCTGGCCGATGAGCCCCGACTTCCCCATGCCGGTAACGACAACCCGTCCGCGGGTGTCGAGAATGAGGCGCAACGCCTTTTCAAACTCGCCGTCGATGGAATCGGCAAGGCGCATGAGTGCTGCTGCTTCGACCCGTATGACTTTTCGCGCTTCTTCAAGAATCATTGTGCTTCCGTTTCAGGAACCGGCCAATGGCGGGTCCGGGTTCTATTTCACGATGGCGTCGATTGCCTTCAGCTTCTTGAGCAGCGCGGGCAGATCGTCGAGCCTCACCGAGTTGGGGCCGTCGCACAGGGCCTTGTCCGGGTCTTCGTGGACTTCCATGAAGATACCGTCGATTCCGGTGGCGACCGCGGCCCGGGACAGGTACTCCACGAACTCGCGCTGTCCGCCTGAGGAACCGCCCTGGCCGCCGGGTAGTTGAACGCTGTGGGTTGCGTCGAAGACCACCGGGAAGCCGATGCGGCGCATGATGGGGAGACTCCGCATGTCGGAAACGAGATTGTTGTAACCGAACGATACCCCGCGCTCAGTCAGGATGATGCGCTCATTGCCGGTCGACAGGATCTTGCCGACCACGTTCTCCATGTCCCAAGGGGCCATGAACTGCCCCTTCTTGACATTGACCACCCGGTTCGTCCGGCCGACTTCCACCACCAAGTCGGTCTGGCGGCAGAGAAACGCGGGAACCTGGATGATGTCGAGTACCTCGGCGGCCGGCTTTACCTGCTCGATTGAGTGGATGTCCGAGATGACCGGGATACCGAGGGAGTCTTTCACCTTCTGGAGAATGCGCAGCCCCTCCTGCATACCGGGGCCGCGGAACGAGGTAACCGACGTGCGATTCGCCTTGTCATAGGATGCCTTGAACACGAGCGACAGGGATACGCCGTTGCAGATGGTCATCAGGCGCTCGGCGCAGCGCAGGGTTGCCGCCTCGTTTTCGATCACGCAGGGACCGGCTATGAGCACCAGCGGACGATCGCCCCCAATCTTTACGGAGCCTATGGTAATTTCTCTGGTCATACAAACCTCTCGTTGTGGGAATAGGTTGACAGCCTATCGCCTTTTGTCCCTCTGTTCAATGGCTGCTGCGATGAACGCCCTGAACAGAGGATGAGGGTTGAGCGGCTTCGACTTGAACTCCGGGTGGAACTGGCAGCCGAGGAACCAGGGATGATCGGCGACCTCCACGATCTCCACCAGGTCTCCTTCCTTGTAGAGCCCCGAAATGACGAGGCCGTTGGCCACAAGGGTCTCGCGGAAGACATTGTTGTACTCGTAGCGGTGGCGGTGCCGCTCTGATATTTCCAGTGAACCGTATGCCTTCTGGGCAAAGGTCCCCTTGGTGAGGCTGCAGGGATAGGCACCGAGCCGCATGGTGCCGCCCAACCGGTCGATGTCGCGTTGCTCCTCCATCAGGCTGATGACCGGGTGGGTGCAATCGGGACGGAACTCGCTGGAACAGGCATCGTCGAGCCCGCAAACGTTGCGGGCGTACTCCACCACCGCCATCTGCATGCCGAGACAGATGCCGAAGAACGGAATCTTCCGGGTGCGGGCATATTCGATGGCCTTGATCTTGCCCTCGGTTCCCCGTTCGCCGAAGCCACCCGGCACCAGGATGGCATCTACGTCGTCAAAGGCGCTACCGACCCCTTCGCTCTCGATCCGCTCGGAATCCAGATAGGTGAGAGCCACCCGGCAGTCGTTGGCGATTCCGCCGTGGGTAAGGGCCTCGGACAGGGACTTGTACGACTCGGTGAGATTGACATACTTGCCCACGATGGCAATGCGGACCTCTCCCCTCAGGGGCGAGCGAAGCTTCTCCACGACGCTGTGCCAGGGGCTGAGATCAGGCGCTTTGGTCCAGATGTTCAGTTTTTCGACCACTTGCTCATCGAGACCTTCCTTGTGAAGCGCCAGGGGCACCGCGTAGATGTGTTCCGCGTCGGTGGAGGTGATGACCGCCTTCTCTTCCACATTGCAGAACAGGGCGATCTTGGCCTTCATGTCCCGGGGCAGCTCCATCTCGCAGCGGCAGATGAGGATATCGGGCTGAATGCCGATCTCCCGCAGTTCCTTGACCGAGTGCTGGGTCGGCTTGGTTTTCAGTTCGCCGGCTGTCTTGATGTGCGGCACAAGGGTCACATGAAGGTAAAGGACATTCCCTACCCCCCGGTCTGCCTTGAATTGACGGATCGCCTCCAGGAACGGAAGCGACTCGATATCGCCGACCGTTCCTCCGATCTCCACGATGGCCACATCGGCCCCCTTGGCGTTCTCCAGGATCTTGTGCTTGATCTCGTCGGTGATGTGGGGAATGACCTGCACGGTCCCACCCAGGTAATCGCCGCGCCGTTCCTTTTCAATGACCGAAAAGTAGACCTGACCCGTGGTGAAATTGCTCCGTTTGGAGAGACGGGCTGAGGTGTACCGCTCGTAGTGCCCCAGATCGAGATCGGTCTCGGCACCATCGTCGGTGACAAAGACCTCGCCGTGCTGGAACGGCGACATGGTGCCGGGGTCGACATTGATGTAAGGGTCCAGCTTCTGCATGGTGACCCGCAGACCGCGGGACTCCAGCAGTGCCCCGAGCGACGCCGAGGCAAGCCCTTTGCCGATGGAGGACACGACGCCGCCGGTTACGAAGATGAACTTGGTTTTCATGCACACTCCTGAGTCAGATTATTTCAACTTTTCGAGAACCTTTTCCAGGTCGTTGGGGGTGTCGACACCGATCGACTCGTGCGCTGTTTCAACCACCCTGATCCGGCAGCCGTTCTCCAGCGCCCGGAGTTGCTCGAGCTTTTCCGCCAACTCGAGGACGGTGGGTGGCATTTTTGCGAACTCCAACAGGAAATCGCGCCGATAGACATAGAGCCCCACATGCTTGTAGCAGAGCAGCCGCCCCGATGCAAAGGACTCGTCTTTCAAGTCATTCCACTTGTCCCTGAAAAAAGGAAGCGGCGAGCGGGAGAAGTAGAGCGCATACCCCTCCAGATCGGTCACAACCTTCACGACGTTGGGACTCAGAAAGTCGTGAAGCGTCCGGATGCGGCTTTTGAGGGTCCCCATGCGAACGGCAGGATTCTCCGCAAGCGGAGCAATCGCCTCGTCGATCATGGCGGGCTCAATGAGCGGTTCATCACCCTGCACGTTCACTATGATCTCGGCCCCGATGCGCGAGGCCACCTCGGCGAGACGATCCGTTCCCGTCTCGTGGTCCCGGGAGGTCATTTCGACCCTGCCGCCGAAGCCGCGGACCGCCTGGGCGATCCGGTCGTCATCCGTTGCCACGACAACCTCAGACACAAGACGCGCCCGTGCGGTTCGCTCGTACACATGCTGAACCATCGGCTTGCCCGCAATATCGGCCAGAGCCTTGCCGGGAAAGCGGGTCGACGCGAAGCGGGCGGGGATTATGGCAGTAATGTTCATACAAAGTCCCCCACATACCTGCACTCGCCCTGAACGGCATGCGCGAACGTCACGCGCCCTGCAGGGGCGAAACGTGCAACTGGCTGAAATGACGCTACCAACGAGATTGACCGAGTGAAGGCAAGAGATGTACTGCAGAGTGTGTCCCTTCCGACAGGTGGGACGTATAACGCTACCGCAAAGGCAGGGGCGTGTCAAGGAGTGAAATGCGTTGCCCGGGGCGCACCAGCTCTGATAGAGTGCCCTCATTCACCTTCATGCGGAGACCGGTCATGCCCCCCATAACCATCGGCCTCATGGCTGCCATGCCGGACGAAACCCGCCCCCTGCTGCGCCTCTTGCGCGGGGCAACACTGCTTGCGCACCAGCCCTTTCCCATCTGGCGCGCACAGATGGGCGATGCGGCTATCTGGCTCGCCCAGTCGGGCATGGGGCCGGAGCGGGCGGAATCGGCGGCGGAGCGGCTTGTCGGGCTGGCCTGCCCCGACGTGGTCGTCTCATTCGGATTCGGAGGCGGCGTGCTGCCGGGATTGTCGGTCGGCGACCTGGTGATGGGAACCGGGTGCCTGAACTATGACGGAAGGGATTTCACCCCCGCAGCCGGGATAGACGCCCCCCTCGCCGCCAGTGCCATGAAGTCCCTGGCACAGCGCACCTCCGTTGCATTGACCGCCGGCACCATCATTACCGCCGGCACAATCCTCGCCAAACATCTCGTCGCGCCACTGATTCCGGCCGCTGTGACATCACCGGTGCTCGACATGGAAACGGCCGCCGTGGCGGGCGTTGCCGCCCGGCACGGCATCCCGCTCCTGGCTTTGCGGGCCATTACCGACGATGCCGGGGAAGAGTTCGGCTTTTCGCTGGACGAATTTACCGATGCCGGCCTGAATATCAGGCCGCACCGGGTCATGGCCACCCTGCTCCGAAAACCCTGGATCATGCCGCAGCTCGTCAGGCTGGCGCGTTCATCGAGACGGGCCGGCACACTGCTGGCCGCGGCCGTCATCGCGCTGGCGGAAACGCTGCCTGCCATTACCGCGTCCCCCCGATCCTACTCTTTTGCGCTGCGTCCCGATACGGCGGACCAGGGATAATCACTCAGATGCTCGGCCAGCTCCTCCTTCCGGTAGCGGTTGGTCCGGCGCACAATGGTAACAATCGCAATTGAACCCGCCAGGACATAGATCAGTATCCCGGTCAGCGCAATGAGGTATTCACCGAGCCAGAGGGTCACTGCCAGGTTAAAGACGAGCACCGACAGATAGAGGATCGGCCCGTAGAGCGAGCGCAGGGGCGGATTGGCTACCCCTGCGGGCTTCCCTCCCTTCCCTTCGCTCCATAAATCTATCCGCTGCAGGACGAACACCATGATCACGCTCACGACCCACCATCCCACGTAGTTCGAGAGCGGAACGCCGAAATGGATGCCGGGCTCCCGGTAACCGTAAATCTGGCCCAGGAACCAGCGATACCCCTGGAGGGCCACCGGATCGATGATAATGTCGAGGAAGACCTGAAACAGGGAGCCGAGAAAGAGAACCGCAAAGGATCCCCGGATAGACCGCGATTCGAGCGTAACGACATCCCATCGCCACGCCTTGACCGGTGACACAACGAACAGTGCGGTGGCATAGCTGCAGTAGGCAAGAAACACGTAGGAAAGGGAATCGAAAAACGGTACCCCGGCGATCCACAGCTCACGATCGCGGGTCGCGTCGATGTAATAGTACCAGCCGTAGGGTATTCCCGTATTGATGGAGCTGAACTCGGACGCAAAGGAAATCAGATAGCCGGCCGCGGTGAACAACAGGGTCTTGCGCCAGCCGAGGTGCGGCACCGCCGCCACCAGGTACGCTGCAAAAAAGGCAAATACGTAGGGCCGCATGGTCACGGTTCCCACCGCGATTCGCAGAACGTCTTCCATAGTTCCTCCTGACGAACAAACGCGGAGCCGCACCACACGGCTCCGCGCTCACGTCATTACAGTATTGCTCCAGCTAGTACCCGTTAAAACAGCGTGCCGACAACACTTCCAAGCACCGAGATCGGCCCCGAATCGGAGAGGCCGTCGGCTGCCTTGTCCAGTTTCTTCATGGCGGCGGCGGTATCACGGTAGAGCTTGTCATCGTTCACCAGCTTGCCGAGAGTGCCCTGCCCCTCGTTGATTTTGCGTGCCACGTCACTGATGTTTCTGGAGGCGTCACGCAGCTCGTTGTAAAGAGTCTCATCATTGACGAGCTTGCCGACGCTCCCCTCACCCTTGTTGATCTTGGCCGCGATTTCCTTGATATCCTTGGCGCCGGCATTCAACTCGGCCAATGCCCCCTTGGCTTCGACATACAGCGCATCCTCGTTTACCAGCTTGCCCAGCGAGCCCTCGCCCCGCTCTATCTTCGCGGTGACGGTCTTGAGGCTCGCAGCGAGCTCGTTGGTGTTGTGATAGAGGGCCTTGTCATTCAGCAGCATTGCAAGTGAGCCTTCGCCCCGGTCCATCTTTGCGGTGATGCTGTTGAGATTCTGGACCGCGCCCTTGAGATTCCCCCTGTTTTCGTCGAGCATGGTCGAGATTTTCCCCAACACCTCGTTCTGGTTGGTGTTCAGATCGTTGAGGAACGTCCGCGCATCTTTGGTCAGATCGCTCACGTTGTCGACGATGATGTCAATATTGGCAATTTCCCTGCTCTTCACCTCGGAGCCCGGCGCAAGGATGTCAGCGGTCTGAGTACCGAAGGAAATCCCCAGAAACTGCCCCCCCAGAAGGTTCGTCAGCCGGATGGTCGCCACTGAATCGGTTCTGATCCGGGTCCCGGGTTTGACCTCGAAACCGACCTTCACTCTGCCGTCCTCGATATCGATCCGGGTAATCTTCCCGACCTCAACACCGGCCAGGCGAACAGGGTCTCCCACCTTGAGGCCGGTGGTGCTCGAAAGATAGGTCACATAGGGGATGCTCTTCTCAAAGGGGTTCCACCGCTCGCCCAATTCGAGCATCACCCCCAGGACCACCAATCCGGCCATGAAGAAAAAACCCACTTTCTTTTCAGTCGACAGCGCCATGAACTCTCCCCCCCGTCTCCCGACAGGTCAATCCTCTTAGCTACATCAGAATCCTGGTGAGGAAATAATCGGCCACCAGAATCAGCATGAACGACAAGACCACGGCCCGGGTCGTTGCCTGCGCGATGCCCCGGGCGCCACCGCTGGTCTTGAATCCCGTATAACAGGCAACGAGCGCGATGATCCCGCCGAAAACCGTTGCCTTCACCAGGCCGGCCCCCACCTCCTTCAGCTTGAGGGCCGTATTGAGACTGTCGTAATACGTCGAGTAGGAAATGAATATCTTCGGGTGGAGGTGGCTCATGATGGCCCCGCCCACGATTCCGACGGCATTGGCGAAGATAACCAGGGCCGGCACGCACACCAGGCAGGCGATGAGCCGCGGCATGGCCAGGTAGCGCACCGGGTTGATATCGAGGGTCTTGAGCGCATCGATCTCCTCATAGACCTTCATCACGCCGATCTCCGCCGCCATGGCCGAACCCACCCGACCGGCCACGAGAAAACTGGTCATGACCGGTCCCAGCTCGCGCACCATGGAAAGCCCCACGATGCCGCCGATGATGTTCTGGGTTCCGTACTTCTGAAGTTCGACGCCGGTCTGGAGCGCCAGGACCATCCCCACGAAAAAAGCCATGACCGACGCAATGGGCACGGTCTCATAACCGATGATCGCCATCTGGTTGAAAATGCTCGGCAGGTTCCGGGGGGCTTCCCGGAAAAACCAGACCGTTCTGCCGAGCAGCATCAGCATTTCACCCAGTACCTCGTGGAAGGACAGAACTTTTTTGCCAACTCGTTCAAACATGCCCATCAGGGTTCATACCTCGCCTCGATACGGGTTTCGCCGGGAGGCGTCGCGCCCTGCGCCTCGTGGCTGCCTTCCGTCCATTCCAGGCCGAAGGGAAGCCAGAACAGGCGGAGCATCCTCTTGTCACCTGACGAACGATAACGTACGAGGCCTTTCAGGATCGACACATCTGAACCTTCGCCCCGGGTGCGATACGCGAGAAGCGGAAAAACCTCATACGCCAGATCATTGCCCCGCTTCTCATGCCAGTAAAGATTCCAGAGAAAGGAAACTGCCGAATCGCCACCATCGTTCCACTTCTGGATATAGAGACGCCAGAGTGGCGCCCAGTTCTGCTCAATGCCCTCGCGGGGTGTCAACGGCTCCAGCGGAGCCGGGAAGCTGAAACTCTTCACCCCCCGTTCGTTGCGGTGGAACGTGAACAGTGGCCAGAGCGCCGTGGTTCTCCGCTCCGCGCCATCAATCGGCCATCGTTCGATGCTGTCGGAGTACAGGAAGAACAGAAGCCGGTCCCGATCGCGGCAGTAGGTGTCCGACGTGATCTCGTCATGATTGACCAACGGCCAGAGATACCACTGTTTGACCGACTCCCTGGTCTGTTCGCGGGAATAGAACGGCAAAAAGCGATCGACTTCCCGCTTCTCCCCCCGGGCGGTCATGATGAAGGGCCACAGGTAATAGCGCTCCTCCTGACCGGTCGCGTGATCGCTGGACCATCCGGCAAAGGGCCAGAGATAGGAGCGGGACGATAGCCGGGGCGACTCCGTCGATGCATAGAAGGGAAACATCGTGAGTCGCTCGGTCGGATTGTCCGTATCGAGACCGGCGCGCTCCCTGAGGTACAAGGGCCACAGCACGAACTGCTTATCATAGCGCCCTTCGCCGCTCGACCTGCCGTAGAGGGGCCAGAATTGCCAACCGGACTCTTCTTGTCCCTCGATGGTGGCAAAGAACGGATAGAGATAATGACGCGTCGTAGTCCCCTTTGCCACGGTGCGTCCGTACAGGGGAAAGAGCACATAGTGTATCTCGTCCCGGAAGAGCCGATTGTACAGCGTTCCATAAAAGGGGAAAACCGACGTGTACGTGCCGTGCTCACGGGACTCCCCCCTGATATAGAGGGGGAACAGCATGGAAGTGTCCTCGGTCTCGCCCGGTTCATCCCTGCGGAACGCATTTACCTGCAAAAGCTGGAGCACCTGGAGATTCCACTGCTCCGGCGCGCTGGTGACCGAAGCCAGGGGATAGAGGATGCTTGTCCCGGCGGCATCGTCCCGCTCCACGGATGTGCGATACACCAGCGGACGAAGGGCAGTGACCGTCTCATCCCCCTGACGCTGGATCTTGACCAATGGGCCGAGGATCGACAGGTTGCTGAACTCCTCGGCCGGACTTTCCCGGTAATCGATCAGGGGCCAGAAGGTGAATATCGTTCCTTCCCTTCCGTTGTCATCGGCGGCCCGGAGCGGCGATGCCGCAATTATGGTTGCCAGGGTTGCCAGGAACAGGAGACGAAAGCACTTCACGTATAATCCGCCGTGTCAAAATAATGTATAGACAGCTTTAATACCCTTGGCAACCCGGGGAGTCAACAGAAAAGACCCCAGCCCGCGCGAACAGAAAAAAAGCCCGCGTGCGGCGGGCCTTCGAACAGCTTCAATCCGATGCAATGTAACGATGTTCAATACTTGCTGTCGGCGTAGTCAACCCAGCCACCGGCAAGGACGAGGGCCTTGTCGAAGGGCGAAATATCGAAGGAGTGGGTTTCCGACGTGCCCCCACCCGAGATGGTGAGCGTTTGCCCTGTCACATCAATGGAGATGGCCGCGTCGGCGCAGCCGGCATAGGTGAACAGCCCCTCGATCGTATCGGCTGAGAGTTCAATGGCAGCCATGCCGCAGTTGAACATGTTCTGACGGAAGATCCGGGCAAACGACTCGGCAATCACAGCAGTGATGCCGTTCACCTCGAACACCCACGGCGCGTGTTCGCGGGATGAGCCGCACCCGAAATTGGCCCGGGAGACAACGACACGCGCAGCCTTCGTCTTTTCCCCCTTGGGATCGAAGCCGGGCAGCTTCAGATCTTCCAGGATATACGGTTTGAGGTCTTCCTTGGTGATCTCGGTCAGATACTTGGCCGGGATAATTTCGTCGGTATTGATATCAGAGCGGTCGAGAAAGAGCACGGGGCCGCCAAACTGTTTCATCGGTCTGTCTCCTTGCTGGGAATATGGACGCTACAGATACTTCCGGGGATCGGCTATCTTACCCTCGATAGCGGTTGCGGCACTCGTTGCCGGAGACATGAGGTGGACCATCCCCCCCTTGCCCATCCGCCCCATGAAGTTACGGTTCGTGGTCGATGCGCAGACTTCTCCTTCGGCCAGGACGCCGTTGCTCATGCCGAGGCAGGCGCCGCAGGTGGGGTTGGTCACGCAGAAGCCGGCTTCCATGAAGATATCGATCAGCCCCTCACGCATGGCATCCTGGTAGATCTTCGGCGTAGCGGGAGAGAGTATGCCGCGTACCGTGGGCGCAATCTTCTTTCCCTTGAGAATGCGTGCGGCAATGCGCAGATCCTCCAACCGGCCGTTGGTGCAGGAGCCGAGATAAACTTGGTCCACGGGGGTACCGGCAATCTCAGAGACCGGTTTCACCTGGTCCGGCTTGTAGCCAAACGTGACGATGGGCTCGAGGCTCGACACGTCAAAATCGAGCACCTGTTCGTAGACGGCGTCTTCATCGGACCGCCACTGGCTGAATGCCTCACGGGCGGCTTCCCGGGACGAATACTCATCCTTGATGAAGGGCCAGAGGTAATCGACCGTCACCATGTCGGGCATACAGATCCCCGAGGTGCCCCCCGCCTCGATGGCCATGTTGCACAGTGTCATCCGCGACTCCATGGTCATGGCGTCAACCACCGGCCCGCGGAACTCCATTACCCGGTCGGTCGCCCCGTTCACGCCGACCCGGCCGATGACGTGGAGAATCACGTCCTTGGCATACACCCCTTCAGGCAGGGAGCCGTTCAGGTTAATGCGGATCGTTTTCGGTTCGCGGAAGGCGCAGACTCCCTTGAGAATGCCGACCTCGAGATCGGTGGTACCGATGCCTGCCGCAAACGCGCCGAACGCACCGTGAGTACAGGTGTGGGAATCACCCATGATCACCGTGTAGCCGGGACGGATGAACCCCTTCTCGGGAAACAGCGCATGACAGACGCCATTGGCGCCCACGTCGAAAAAGTCCACGATGCCGTGGCGCCGCGCCCAATCGCGCAGCATCTTCGCCTGGGTGGCCGTCTTGGAGTCCTTGCTGGGGGTCACGTGATCAATGACCGCCTTGATCTTTGTCGGGTCGAAAACCCGGTCCTTGCCGCGCGCCATCAGGTCGGCAATGGCGATGGGCGTGGTGATCTCGTGACACATCACCACGTCGAGCCTCAGCACCTTAGTGCCGGCAAAGGGTTCATCAACCAGATGACTGGCAAAAATCTTCTCCGCAATAGTTTTCCCCATTTCGCACTATCCTCGCGTCTAACATGATGGAATGTGGTGCCAATGTAAACAAACAGGGTCTATAAATCAATGTAATATTTGTTCGATGTGGTTTAACATTTGCTTGCACCGCAACAGACATGCTAGGATACGCAAATTTTTCACGGGGAGACGTCAGCGAGACATGGAACTGAGCTTTACGCGCACCAACGGCGAAATCGACACACTCATCGACACCCTTATGGAGAAGGTCGGAACCATCCATCACCCGGCCCTGATACGTGAAATGATCATTTCAGCCCTCAAATCGGGCCTGGAATCCAGCTATCCGGCAGATCTCAAGCTGCTCAACAACACCATGAAGGAGATGCGCTACACGACCAACGTGTTCGCCCCCTACCGCACCAGCCGGAAGGTGACCATCTTCGGTTCGGCTCGCACGGAGCCCCAGGAACCGATCTACCAGACCTGCATCCGCTTCAGCCGGAAACTTGCCGACAAGGGATACATGATTATCACGGGCGGAGGCCCGGGTATCATGCAGGCCGGGAATGAGGGCGCGGGCAGCGACCGCTCTTTTGCCGTGAACATCCGCCTTCCCTTCGAGCAGAAGCCCAACCCCGTGATGCTCCAGAATCCGCGGCTCATCAATTACAAGTACTTCTTCAACCGCAAGGTCGCCTTTGTCAAGGAGTCGAACGCCATCGCCGTTTTCCCCGGAGGCTTCGGCACGCTTGACGAGGCCATGGAAGTCTTCACCCTCATCCAGACGGGCAAGACCTCTCCCAAGCCCCTCGTCCTCATCGACGACAGCGACGGCTACTGGGATCGCTGGTTCGATTTCGTCACCTCGTGCATCCTCGGCAAAGGATTCATCTCTGCAGAGGACTTCTCCATTTTCACCATTACCCGCGACGAGGACGAGGCCATCAGGGTCATCGAGGAGTTCTACCGCAACTACCACTCCCTCCGCTTCTTCGAGGAGCGGCTCGTCATCCGGCTCAACAAAGAGCTCACCCGGGAACAGATCGAAGAGCTCGAAAATGAATTCCCCGAGTTACGCCAGCCGGGTACCCGCATCAGTTGCTGCCCGCCACTTCCCGAAGAGGCGGATGAGCCCGACCTGCTGAAGCTGCCACGCATTTCGCTCCAGTTCGACCACCAACACTACGGCCTCCTCGTTGCATTCATCAGAAAAATCAACATGTTCTGACACAAAGAATTCATCCATGAAACGGGCCAAAATTTTGTTGACAGGATGAATTGCCGGTGTTAGTGTGACAATGCAGCAAGTTTCGGAAGTTGTTGCAGCCCTTGAAAACTGAGCAAAGTCCCCCCGACTCTCACGGTTTTCCTGCCTCAAAACTCCGGAAACTTAAGCAGCATCCCCACGAAGTCCGGCACAGATCCGGAGGCACAAAGGAGGTAGGACAATGGCTATCGGAAGAGTTAAGTGGTTCAATGACGCCAAAGGCTTTGGTTTCATCGAGCAGGACAATGGCGAGGACGTGTTCGTGCATTTCTCCGCCATCCAGCAGGATGGTTTCAAGTCCCTCGCCGAGGGTGAGCAAGTTTCCTTCGACGTGGTGAACGGCCCCAAGGGGCTCCAGGCCGCCAACGTCAAGAAGGCCTAGACAAGGCCCACATAGCCTAACCGACAAAAAGCCCGCTGGCTCATCCAGCGGGCTTTTTGCGTTTCATCGTGCCGATTCGCATCACCGGTCGCGACCGCTGCATTACGTGTGTACATTCATTGGAACGTAATACAGCGATCGCGACAATCCGGTTACAGGCTCTCCGGTGCCCGCTCTTTCCTGAAGTGAAGGCGGTTGAGGGCGTTGATGTAGGCTTTTGCCGATGCTTCGATGATGTCAGTGGATGAACCGCGGCCAACCACTGTCTCGTTGCCATCCACGAGGCGCACGGTCACTTCGCCCTGGGCATCGGTACCGCCGGTGATGGAGCCCACATTGTACTGCTGGAGCCGGGCCTTGGTCTTGGTGAGCTTTTTGATGGCCTTGAGTGTGGCATCGACAGGACCATCTCCCAACTCTGCGGTACGTACGGCAACCCCGTCGATCTCCATCTGCACTGTCGCAGTTGCCACAGCAAACGATCCGCAGGTCACCGTAATATGTGCCAACCGATACTTTTCGGAGGGGCGCATAACTTCATCCGCCACAATGGCGTCCAGATCTTCGTCGAAAACCTCTTTTTTCATATCCGCGAGGGCCTTGAAACGCTCGAAGGCTTTATTCAGGTCCTCGTCACTCAACTCATAGCCCAGTTCGGTAAGGCGCTTTTTGAAAGCGTGACGACCGGAATGCTTGCCAAGAACCAGAACGTTAGCCCGGAGTCCGACCGATTCCGGGGTCATGATCTCATAGGTGGACTTTTCCATCAGGACGCCGTGTTGATGGATGCCCGACTCGTGGGCAAAGGCATTGGCGCCGACAACTGCCTTGTTGGGCTGGACGCCGATACCGGTGATGGTGGAAAGGAGCCTGCTGGCCGGCACAATCTGATCCGTGGCCACATTGGTCTTGAACGGAAGGATGTCGCGCCGGGTCCGGATTGCCATGACGAACTCTTCCAGTGAGCAGTTGCCTGCACGCTCACCAATACCGTTGATGGTGCACTCAACCTGGCCCGCACCGGCCTGCACCGCAGCGATGGAGTTGGCAACCGCCAAACCGAGGTCGTTGTGGCAGTGGACGGATATGACCGCCTTCTCGATGTTGGGAACGTTATCCTTCAGGTATTTGATGATGTTGAAATATTCGAAGGGAATGGTATAGCCCACCGTATCGGGGATGTTCACGGTAGTCACCCCCGCATCAATGACCGCCTCCACCACTTCGGCCATGAACTTCAGGTTGGTGCGCACGGCGTCCTCGCAGGAGAACTCCAC
This sequence comes from Geobacter sp. PheSNFMC, assembly GCF_059620965.1. NCBI lineage: Bacteria > Pseudomonadati > Thermodesulfobacteriota > Desulfuromonadia > Geobacterales > Geobacteraceae > Geobacter > Geobacter sp. PheSNFMC. The sequence continues at coordinate 18,470 of NZ_JCAMRN010000007.1, read as the reverse complement.
GTTGGGGGTGTACGACTTGGCCCGCTTCACCGCCTTGACCGCCGCCTCCAGTACCTGTGAGGGGGACATCTTCAGCTTGTGCTTCATATGGATGTCCGAGGTGGCGATGAAGGTATGGATTCGCCCTTTCTCGCCGGCATACTTCAGGGCATCCCAGGCCCGGTCTATGTCCTTGTCGTTGGCGCGGCACAGGCCCGCGATCTCGGGGCCCTTGATGGTCTGCGCCACCCGCATGACCGCTTCGAAGTCACCCTCGGACGCGATGGGAAAGCCGGCTTCAATGACGTCCACGTTCAGTTTTTGGAGTTGCTTGGCAACCCTGAGCTTTTCCTCGATGTTCATGCTGTTGCCGGGAGACTGTTCACCGTCACGCAGTGTTGTATCGAATATCTTGATAATTTTCTGCTCTGCCATGGCATACCTCCTCATTGGTGATAGACGTTTCATACCAGTTGCAATGCCAAATGCAACCGTCGCTTGGCCGGAAAATCGGCCGGATACAAAAAAGCCTCCGCCCTGATAAAGGGGCGAAGGCTTACGCTCGCGGTACCACCCTTTTTCGTCCTCGCACGCGCCGATAAACGGCGGCACAAGAACCTCATTTTCCCTTAACGCGGGATACGGCCCCAACTACCTGCGGATCGTCAATCGGCAACGACCGATTTCGCGGGGGCGGCTCCGAGGCGAGTTCATCCTTCCTTATACCGGTTTGCACCACCCACCGGCTCTCTGGCGTCGGCATTTCGACAAGGATAAGGGGTCGGACTACTACTCCTCTTCATGGCCTTTTTCTAAATTGTTTAGTGATAATAGAGAACGACTTCTCGGCCTGTCAAGACATTTTCTTCGTAATTATGACATGTTCCAAGATACCAAACATTGTTTGATACAAGAAAACACCTAGACAGGTCAGTGGTCATCCTTGGCATGCCGATGATGGAGCGCTTTTTCCAGGCGGCGACGGCGCGGCAGGCTCATTAAAAATCCGATGATCCCTGAGAATGTGTAACAGAAAAAGATGACAAAGAGCATGACGACCGGCTCAGCCGCTATGACGATCAAAAGCAATACGGCCAGCACCAGCATGGCGAAAGGTTGCCGTTTGATCAGCTCCGGATCCTTGAAGGAGTAGTAGCGGAAGTTCGATACCATGAGAAACGCCAGGAGATAGATGAGCGCGAGTATCGCTACCTTTTTGTACGAACTTGGCCAGCCGAAATGGTAGAAAAGAAGCACCGTTGCGGAAACCATGCTCGCTGCGGCCGGAATGGGAAGTCCAACGAACCGCTTGTTCTCCACCGTATTGACCTGCACATTGAAGCGGGCAAGACGCAAAGCGCCGCAAACCACGAAAAGGAAGGCGGCAAGCCAGCCGAGGCGGCCGAAAGGCTGGAGCGCCCACTTGTACATGAGCAGACCGGGAGCAACCCCGAAGGCAACAACGTCGGCCAATGAATCGTACTCGACTCCGAACTTGCTCGATGTGCCGGTAAGCCGCGCAACCTTTCCGTCGAGCCCGTCGAAAATGGAGGAGATGAGGATCCAGAGGGCTGCCGTCTTGAAATCGCCGTTCATGGTGGCGACCATGCCGTAGAAGCCAGCAAAGAGGCTCCCTGTGGTGAAGAGGTTGGGAAGGATGTAAATACCCTTGCGCATGCTCTCCGACATATCGATTTTTTCACCATTCATGGCAGAATCCCCAGGACGGTCTCACCGGCTACCGTCTTTTCACCCATGGTGACCTTGATCTCGGCAGTGGTCGGCAGATAGATGTCGAGACGCGAGCCGAAGCGGATCAGGCCATAGCGTGTTCCCCTGGTGAGCCGGTCCCCCTTCCCTGCGTAGCAGACGATGCGCCGGGCAATGAGACCTGCCACCTGCACGACAGCCAGCCGAAGGCCACGGGCCGTCTCAATGACCAGCCCCGCCTGCTCATTCTCAAAAGTGGCCCGTTCGTCTCGCACATCGAGAAATTTGCCCTTCACGTAGAAGGTATCGAGCACCGTGCCACTCACCGGTGCCCGGTTGATGTGGACGTTGAACACCGACATGAAGATGCTGATTTTCGTGGTTTCCACTCCCAGGTGCTCTTCGCGGGCAGGTCCGAGATAGATGACAACGCCGTCTGCGGGTGCAACTACGGCATTCTCGTCACCGGGGGTTATCCGTTCGGGATTGCGGAAGAAAAAGGCAATGAACAGCGTAATTGCCAGAAAGAGAGCCGTCCCCGACCAGACAACGGGAACATGCCAGGATACGGCGGCAAGGATGAGCGTCAGAACGCCGGCAATGGCGATAAAGGGATACCCCTCGACTGCTATGGGGGTGTTTTCATTCCGCATCAATGGACCTCGGGTCAACACCGGATGCCACCCGTCAAACGGCAAATGAGGCCGGATGCGACCGTGGAGTCAGAACTCCCGTCGTATCCGGCCTCACCGTGGGTGCAGCCGAGTGTATCAGTTTTTGGATTTATCGACGATCTTGGACGAACCGATCCACGACATCATGGAGCGGAGCCGTGCGCCGACGTCCTCGATGGGATGCTCCATGCCCTTGCGGCGCAACGCATTGAAGGTCGGCGTGTTGGCCTTGTTCTCCAGCATCCACTCCTTTGCGAACTGTCCGCTCTGGATTTCCCAGAGGATCTGCTTCATTTCCTTCTTGGTCTCGTCGGTGATGACGCGGGGACCACGGGTCAGGTCACCGTACTCGGCAGTGTTGGAGATGGAATAGCGCATGTTGGCGATACCGCCCTCGTAGATCAGGTCCACGATGAGCTTGGTCTCGTGCAGGCACTCGAAGTAAGCCATCTCCGGAGAATAGCCCGCTTCCACCAGGGTTTCGAAGCCCGCCTGGATCAGGGCCGAAATCCCGCCGCACAGCACGGCCTGCTCACCGAACAGGTCGGTCTCGGTCTCTTCCTTGAAGGAGGTCTCGATGATGCCAGCGCGACCACCGCCGATGGCGGAAGCATAGGCCAGAGCCACATCGCGGGAGTTGCCGGACGGATCGTGGTGAATGGCGATAAGGCAGGGAACCCCGCCTCCTCTCGTGTATTCGTGACGCACCAGGTGACCGGGCCCCTTGGGAGCAGCCATGATGACGTTGATGTCCGGGCGCGGAGTGATCTGACCGAAATGGATATTGAAACCGTGCCCGAAAGCCAGATAGGCCCCCTGCTTCAGATAGGGGCCGACTTCCTCGCGGTAGACATCGCCCTGAATCTCGTCCGGCAGGAGAATCATAACCACGTCGGCACCCTTCACCGCATCCGCGGTGGGGAGAACCGTCAGTCCGGCGCCGGTGGCCTTGGCCACGGAGGGAGAGTCGGCCTTGAGGCCGACCACCACGTCGACACCCGAATCCTTCAGGTTATTGGCATGGGCGTGGCCCTGGGAGCCGTAGCCGATGACGGCAACCCTTTTCCCCTTGAGCACGCTCAGATTGCAGTCCTTGTCGTAATAAATCTTCATCACTTTCCTCCTTGTATTTGTTCGATCGACACCTGAAACGAACGGTGAATGTAATCGGCCCTACCCTTTCCACCCCTTGGCGCCGCGCCCGATGGCCGCCGGACCGGTTCTGACGAGCTCCTTGAGCCCCAGGGGGCGGAGCAGTTCAAGGATCGCATCGATCTTGGCCGGCGTTCCCGTGGCCTCGATGGTAAAGGAACGGGGGGTCACATCAATGATTTTGGATCTGAAAATATCGACGATCCGCAGCACTTCAGCCCGGGCATCGTCCTCGGCGGTCACCTTGATGAGCGCCATTTCCCGTTCAATCACTTCCCCGTCGGTAAAATCAATGACCTTGATGACATCGATGAGCTTGTTGAGCTGCTTGGTGATCTGCTCGAGAATCTGGTCGTCCCCCCGGGTGACGATGGTCATGCGGGAGATGGATTCGTCATTGGTGGGCGCAACCGAGAGTGAGTCGATATTGAAGCCGCGGCCGGAGAAGAGACCGGCCACGCGAGAGAGAACACCGAATTCGTTTTCCACCAGAACGGTGATCGTATGTCGCATGTATGAAGCCTCCTGAGGAATGGGAGAGCGGGTCGGGCGTCACCGACGACGACCGACCCGACTTGCACGATTAGGCGTTGAGCACCATTTCATTGAGAGAAGCCCCGGCAGGCACCATGGGGAGAACCTTTTCCTCCCGCGCGATCTTGAACTCCATGATAACCGGTCCGGGCGTCTCGAATGCCTTCTTGATGGTGCCTTCCACTTCGTCCACCTTGGTTGCCTGGAGGCCGGTCGCACCGAAGGCCTCTGCCAGCTTGATGAAGTCGATGGGCAGCTCCATGCAGGTCTGGGAGTAGCGGCGGTCGAAGAACAATTCCTGCCACTGCCGGACCATGCCGAGGAAATTGTTGTTGAGAATGCAGATCTTGACCGGCAACCGATTCTGGACCAGGGTCGCCAGTTCCTGCATGTTCATCTGAAAGCCGCCGTCACCGCATATGGCGATGACCTGGCGATCGGGATACGCAGCCTGAGCGCCCATGGCGGCAGGCAGTCCATAGCCCATGGTGCCGAGTCCGCCCGACGACAGGAGGGTCCGGGCCCTGGTGAAGGTGAAAAACTGGGCAGTCCACATCTGGTGCTGCCCCACGTCCGTGGCGATGATGGCGTCGGGCTCGGAAAGCTCCCGAAGCTTCTGGATAACGTACTGGGGTTTGATGACCGAGGTTGTCTGCTTGTAGGTCATGGGATGCTTCTGTTTCCATCCCTCGATCTCGGCCATCCAGGGTTCAATACCCGTGAGGAAGCGCTCCACCTTGTCCCCCTGCTCCTCCAGCACCTTGAGCATCTGGGACAGGACCTTCTTCACCTCGCCCACGATCGGAAGGTCGACCCGCACGTTCTTCCGGATGGACGTGGGGTCCACGTCCACATGGATGATCTTCGCGTGGGGGGCGAAGGTGGCGACCTTACCGGTTACGCGGTCGTCGAACCGGGCGCCCACGGCAAACAGCATATCGCAGTTGGTTACCGCCATGTTGGCGTAGTAAGTCCCGTGCATTCCCAGGAGTCGCAGAGCCTGATGATCATCCTCGGGAAAGGAGCCGAGCCCCATGAGGGTCGTGGTAACCGGCATATTGAGCCGTTTGGCGAAATCATACAGCTCGCCGGCTGCATCGCCGGAGATCACCCCCCCACCCACGTAGATCACCGGCTTCCTGGCCTCAAGCATGAGGGAGACGGCCTTTTCGATCTGTTTGGAATGCCCCTCCACCGTCGGCTTGTAGCTCCGCAACTCGATGGAGTCCGGGTAGTGAAACTCAGCGGTGGCGATCTGCACGTCCTTGGGAAGATCCACGAGGACCGGCCCCGGGCGGCCCGTGCGGGCGATATAGAATGCCTTCTTGATGATGGACGGGATATCTTTCACGTCCTTTACCAGGAAATTATGCTTGGTGCACGGCCGGGTGATGCCGACAATATCGACTTCCTGAAACGCATCGTTGCCGATAAGGGCCGTGGGTACCTGGCCGGTAATGACCACCACGGGGATGGAATCCATGTATGCGGTGGCAATGCCGGTGACGGTGTTGGTGGCACCGGGGCCGGACGTGGCGATGGCTACCCCCACCCGTCCGGTGGCACGTGCAAAACCGTCGGCCGCGTGGACGCCGGCCTGTTCGTGCCGGGGAAGAATGTGACGTATCTCCTTGAAAGAAAACAGCTCATCATAGATGTTGATTACCGTGCCGCCGGGGTAGCCGAACACGGTATCGACCCCTTCGAGCTTGAGGCATTCGAGTAATATTCTCGCTCCTGTCATTTTCATGCAAAGCCTCCTGCGGGCAAATGGAAAAAGTTTCAGTCGGCCGAGGTCACCGCACCGGTGTAGGCGGATGTCACCACCTTGGCGTAGCGGGCGAGCCAGCCGGTTTTGATCTTCGGCTCGGGCGCCGACCAGCGGGAACGACGCTCTTGCAGAACCGCCTCGTCAACGAGGAGTTCCAGCCGACGGTTGGGGATGTCGAGCAGGATGCGGTCACCCTCCTCCACGAGGGCAATGGGTCCGCCTTCAGCGGCCTCGGGAGAAACGTGCCCAATACAGGGACCGCGGGTGCCCCCGGAGAACCTGCCGTCGGTGATGAGCGCAACCGAGTCACCGAGACCGAGCCCCATGAGGGTCGCCGTGGGTGCCAGCATCTCCCGCATACCCGGTCCTCCCTTGGGACCCTCGTAGCGGATGACCACCACGTCGCCGGCAACGATACTGCCCCCCATGAGGGCCGCCATGGCCGCCTCTTCAGAATCGAAGCAACGGGCAGTCCCCTCGAATGTCATCATGGCATCCGAGACGCCGGACTGCTTGACCACGGCGCCCTTGGGCGCCAGGTTGCCGAAGAGGACGGCAATCCCCCCCTCCTTCTTCACCGGGTTCGACAGGGGACGAATGACTCGTTCGTCCACAGACTCCACGGTTGAAGCGAGCTGGAGGGTGGAGAGCCCCATGACCGTCGGGTTGTCGCGGACCAGGGAACCAAGCTGCCGGAGTACACCCATGACGCCGCCACCGGCGTCCAGATCCTCCATGAAGTACTCGCCCGCCGGATTCATCGAAGATATCTGGGGGGTTTCCTTGGCTAGCGTGTCGAATGTTTCCAGCGGCAGGTCAACTCCAGCCTCCCGGGCAATGGCCAGGAGATGGAGCACCGTATTGGATGAGCCGCCCAACGCAAGGTCCACGCGGATGGCATTCTCAAAAGCGTCACGGGTAAGGATCTGGCGCGGGGTGATATCGTTACGGACAAGATCGACGATCTTCTCCCCGGACGCAAAGGCGATGCGTCGCTTGAGGGCCGACACCGCCAGAGCCGTGCCGCAACGGGGGAGACTCATGCCCATGGTCTCGGTCAGAATCGCCATGGTATTGGCAGTGAAAAGCCCCTGACAGGATCCCATGCCGGGACAGGCATTGTCCTCGCAGACTCCGAGCTCACGCTCGTCGATGACCCCGGCCTTGTAGCGGGCCATGGCCTCGAAGGTATCGGTAACGAATGAATAACGGCGTCCTTCCGTACCGCGACCGGCCATCATCGGACCCGCGGTAACCACGATCGAAGGAATGTTGAGCCGTGCCGCCGCCATAAGCATGCCGGGCGTGATCTTGTCGCAATTGGTGAGCAGCACCAGGCCGTCGAGCCGATGAGCTTCAGCAACCGACTCCACCATATCGGCAATGAGTTCACGGGTGGGAAGCGAGTAGTGCATCCCCTTGTGTCCCATGGAGATGCCGTCGCAGACCCCGGGAATGCCGAAGAAAAAGGCGTATCCACCGCCCGAGTGGATGCCTTTTTCGATAAAGCGCTCCAGATCGCGCATCCCCACATGGCCGGGGATCAGGTCGGTGAAACTGGTGGCCACGCCGATGAACGGCTTGTCCATCTGGCTCTGGGGGACGCCGGTGCCCTTGATGAGAGCGCGGTGCGGCGTGCGTTCAATGCCCTTCTTTATGGTATCGCTGCGCATGGGAACTTACCTCGCGACTGGCAAAGTATGGACCGGCACCAACCACCCTCTGCGGAAGGGGAAGAATCTGACGTGGCCGGTAAGGTAAAGTGTGAACATAATACAACCGGGGGTGCGGTGTCAACTCCAATAAAATGGCGTTATACCGCCTTTTGGCACATCCTGGCGAGCTCCGCCTCGGAAGGTCTGATGTAGGTGGGATTGAGAAGCGGCAGCGGGACAGCGGCTCCTGTGCGCAGCAGTTCGCCCGCCAGGAGTGCTCCGGCTGAGGCTCGGGGCTGGTGACAGTGTGCAGGGGCGAAGAAAGCGCGATGTCCCAGGATCGACTCGATGGCTTCCCGGTACCGGATGGCCCCGTCTCCCACGAATATGGCCTCCCCTTCGATCGCCTCCAGGAAGCGTTCGGGCGGCGCAACGCAGTCGGCAATGATCGGCTCGGGAGCGGCCGTCACCCGGTAGAGCCCCCCGTACACCTCTTTTTTTCGAGCGTCGAACAGGGTGCAGACCGGCAACGAACTCCAGGGGAGGTTCAGGGCGAGCATGGCGAGGGACGAGAACCCAACGGCAGGCTTGCCGGTTGCCAGGGCCAGGCCCTTGACCGTGGCTACTCCGATCCGGACACCGGTGAACGATCCCGGCCCCAACGCCACGCCGAAACCGTCCAGTTCCTCCAACTCCATGCCGGTATCCCGCAGCAGAAGATCTACGGCTGCCAGCAGCCGCTCCGAAGGATGACGCTCGGCCTCCAGCAGGTATTCGCCCGCGCATCGGCCGTTGATGCTCAGTGCCGCACTGCACGTGGACGTGGAGGTGTCAACGGTGAGGATCTTCACGCTATCCCTGTCCCACGATGTAGCGGGCGATATCGTTGTAGAACGCCAACACCATCAGACCGATAAGAAGGGCAAGCCCGACCTGCTGAGCGATCTCGCGCGCTCTCATGCTGACCGGTTTGCGGAAGATCAGCTCCCACAGGTAGAAAATCAGGTGGCCGCCATCCAGAATCGGGATGGGAAGAAGGTTCAGGACGCCCAGGTTGATCGAGAGAAGCGCCATGAATGCCAGAAAGCTGACTCCTCCTGCTTCGGCCTGCTGGCCGGCCATCTTGGCGATCATGATCGGTCCGCCGATGGTATCGAGGGGGACGGCCCGCTCGATGATCTTCACCAGGGAAACGACCGTAAGCCGGATCACGTTGCCGGTCTGAACGGTTCCCCGCTGCAGGGCGTCGCCGACGGGATACGTGTCAATGACCGTTTCGCCCGAGGCAACCACGCCGATGACCGGGGTGGTGACGGTTTCACCGAGAAGGTTCTTGCCGGTCCGCGTTTCGGGCGTCACGCGGAAGGTCTTGATCTCTTCCCCCCTCTTCACCTCTATGACAAGGGGAGCGCCCTTTCCCGCGGATATCTCGGCCGCCATCTCCTCCCAGCGGGAGACAGCCTTGCCGTTAACGCCGGTAATGACGTCGCTTGCCATGATGCCCGCCTTGGCAGCGGGCTTGTCCTTGACGACCTCGCCGACCTTGGAGGTTACCGAGGGAACGCCGATCATGAAGATCGCAATGAACACGAGCCAGGCAAAGATCAGGTTGAAGCCCGGTCCGGCCACAACGATCCCGATTCGCTTGAGGGGAGGCTTTTCGGCAAAGGAACGGGCCTTGTCCTCGTCGGAAAGTTCACCTTCGACGCCTTCTCCCACCATCTTCACGTACCCGCCCAGGGGAAACGCGGAGATAAGGTACTCGGTTTCGCCCACCTTCCTCCCGATGAGCTTGGGACCGAAGCCGAGCGAGAACTTTTCGACCCCCACACCGAAGAGTTTGGCGAAAATGAAGTGCCCCAGTTCGTGAACGAAGATCAGTATGCCTAAAACGATGACGGCGGAGATGATGCTGACCATGGTCTCCTCTCGTGCTGCGGTTAGCGGCGGACAAGCCCCACGAGCTCGCGCGCCTTCTCTCGCGCCCAGCGGTCGGTGATGAGCACCTCCTCGATGGTGGAAAGGGTGTGCGATTCATGGGCGTCCATGGTTCGGGCGATAGTGGCGGCAATGTCGATGAATCCGATCGCCCCGGACAGAAAAGCCTCTACCGCCACTTCATTGGCGGCGTTCATGACCGCGGGCATGCTTTCCCCGGCGGCTAACGCGTCGTAGGCAAGCTTCAGGGCGGGGAAGCGGCGATAGTCCGGCTTGAAAAAGGTGAGCCCGGACAGAGTAGTGAGGTCAAGGGGATTCACCCCGGTGGGAACCCGCTCGGGATAGGTCAGCGCATAGGCGATGGGGGCCTTCATGTCGGGAACGCCCAACTGAGCCATGACGCAGCCGTCCACATACTCGACCATGGAATGGATGATGCTCTGGGGGTGAATGTTCACGTCGATCCGCTCCGCCGGCGTATCGAAGAGCCAGCGGGCCTCGATCACCTCCAGCCCCTTGTTCATCATGGTGGCCGAGTCGATGGTTATCTTGCGGCCCATGGACCAGTTGGGGTGGTTGAGGGCGTCGTCGATCGACACCCGGGAGAGCTGATCGAGCGGCAGGTTCAGGAAAGGCCCGCCCGAGGCGGTAAGGATGATCCGCAACACATCCTTGCGGCTCTGCCCCTCCATGGACTGGAACACGGCACTGTGCTCGCTGTCAACGGGATAGAGCCTGACATTCTTGTCCCGCACCAGATCCATGATAAGCCGGCCGGCCGTGACCAGGGTTTCCTTATTGGCAAGGGCCACATCCTTGCCGGCCCGTATGGCTGCGGCGGTCGGAACCAGCCCGGCGGCACCGACTATGGCGGCAACAACCATATGGGCATCCCCAGCCGTGGCTGCGGCGATAAGCCCTTCAACGCCATGATGGATCTCCGGCTTGCACCCCGACAGACTCCGGTCCAGTTCAACGGCCAGTTTTTCGCTCAGAACGCTGACCATTTGCGGCCGGAACGTCTCGATCTGCCGCTTCAGCATCTCAAGGTTGTTGCCGGCAGTAAGGGCAACGACACGGAAGCGGTCGGGATGGGCGGAGACGACTTCCAGCGTGCTGACCCCAATGGAGCCTGTTGATCCGAGTATGGTGATGTTTTTCATGGATACCCTGCCAAACCTATCGGTTCATGAACACGAAAAGAGCGTAGTAGTAGGCAGCCGGCACAGCAAACAGAATGCTGTCCAGCCGGTCGAGGATGCCGCCGTGACCGGGCACGATCGCCCCCGAATCCTTGACGCCGAAACTGCGCTTGAGCAACGACTCGAAGAGATCGCCGACCTGGCCGAGAACTCCCAGCAGGAGCGCCGTGGCAATGCAGTCAAGCACGGTCAGCCCGGGGAAAAAGGTAAGACGCGCCACAAAGGTTCCGGCAAGGCTGCCGAGTAATCCGCCGATCGCCCCCTCAACGCTCTTATTGGGGCTGACTGACGGATAGAGCTTGCGTCGGCCCAGATTGCTTCCCACATAGTACGCTGCCGTATCTCCGGACATGACGATAACGAGAACGAGGAAGATCCAGTCGACCCCGTCCGGAAGGGCACGCAACCATACCATGTGGGTCAGGAGCAGCGGCACGTAGAGAAACCCCGTCGCGAACAGGGCCGTTTCGGCAGCGGCTGCCCTGATATCGCGGAAGCTGAAGAGAACCCTGAGCGCGCATGCCAGGAAAACAACCGTCAGGACAAAAGCGAGCAGGGTTGCCGACGTGCGGAAAGGAACCATTTCAACGAGACGATCCTGGGCAGCCAGGACCGCCGGAACAAGCGCCCCGGCCAAGGAAGCCGCCACTCCCTCCACCCTGCGGTCAGGAAGAGCCATGCGGTAGTATTCGCCGAGTCCCAGGAACGTGAGGACAACAACGAACGAGGCAAAAAGGACATAGCTTGCCTTGAGGATGAACAGGATCAGCAGAGGGAGGGCAATAATCCCGGTAATGACGCGCTTAATGGCTAGCTCCTCGTGTTGATCTGATCGCTCGTGCGGCCAAAGCGCCGCTCGCGTGCCTGGTAGTCGCTTAACGCCCGGTACAGTTCCTGCGGCGTGAACTCGGGCCAGTTGACCGCGGAAAAGTAGAGCTCCGTATAGGCCAGTTGCCAGAGAAGGAAATTGCTGATCCTCATTTCTCCGCTCGTGCGGATGAGGAAATCGGGATCCGGGAGTCCGCCGGTGAACAGATACGAGGAAAAGGCGGTCTCATTAACCTCATCGGCCTTGAGCACGCCGGAAGCGATATCAGAGGCGATCCGCGCGGCTGCCGTCATGATCTCCTGGCGCGCGCCGTAGGAAAGTGCCAGGGTTAGGATCATGCCGGTATTGCCGCTGGTCCGGTCGATGGCCCCCTGAACGGCTTTGTTCACATCCGGCGGCAGTTCATCGCGGTTGCCGATGACGTTGAAGCGGATATTGTTCGCATCCATCCGCGCAGCCTCGGATGCTATGTACTTCTTCAGCAGAGCCATGAGCGCCTTGACCTCGGTCTTCGGCCGGAGCCAGTTCTCGGCTGAAAAGGCGAACAGAGTCAGATAACCGATACCGAGCCGGGAACACTCCTCAACAATGACCCTGACCGTCTCCACCCCCTTCTGGTGGCCGATGATCCGCGTGAGCATCCGTTCCTGAGCCCAGCGGCCGTTACCGTCCATGATAATGGCCAAGTGCCTGGGGAGTTTATCGGGTATGAGGCCGTGCATATCTTCACCAGAAACAAAAAATCCCCTTTAAACGGGGGGTTAAAGGGGATTAAACCATAAAAGCAGTATGGGCGCAAGGGAAAAAACGAAATGACGAGGTTGCGCCGCCATTGCCCGCGCCTCCTCACACCTCCATGACTTCCTTTTCCTTGTGCGCCAGGACCTCATCAACCTTGGCGACGTAGACGTTCGTCACATCCTGGACCTCTTTCTCGGCGCGTTTGAGGTCGTCCTCGGATATCTTCTTGTCCTTCTCCAGCTTTTTGAGGCCGTCAATGGCATCGCGACGGATGTTCCGGATGGCTATCTTGGCATCCTCGGCCGTCTTTTTGAGCGACTTCACGATTTCCTTGCGACGTTCCTCGGTGAGGGGAGGAAGGCTGATCCGGATGAGCTTGCCGTCGTTGGATGGTGTAAAACCGAGGTTGGCGTTCAGGATCGCCTTCTCAATGACCGAAATCATCTTTGCTTCCCACGGTTGGATGGTGATGGTCCGCGGCTCGGGCACGGCAAGGGTCGCCACCTGGTTGAGCGGAGAGGGATTGCCGTAGAAATCCACCCTGATCTCGTCAAGAAGACCGGTGTTGGCCCGACCGGTGCGAACCTTCTGGTATTCGCGACGCAACGATTCGACCGACTTCTCCATGTGTGACTTCATATCGTTGATGACGTCCTTTGTCATGTCATTCTCCTTTCACAATGGTGCCGATCTCTTCGCCGCACACCACTTTCTTGATATTGCCGTAGGTGGTGATATCGAACACGATGATGGGAAGATTATTGTCCATGCAGAGCGAGGTTGCCGTGGCATCCATGACCTGTAGCCCCTTCTTGAGCACCTCAAGGTAGGTAAGCCTGGGGTACTTCATAGCCGTCGGATCCTTCTTGGGGTCGGCCGAATAGACGCCGTCTACCTTGGTCCCCTTGAGAATGACGTCCGCCCCGATTTCCATGGCCCTCAGGCTTGCCGCCGTATCGGTCGTAAAATAGGGGTTGCCGGTGCCGGCGCCGAAGATGACGATCCGCCCCTTTTCCAGGTGGCGGATGGCCCGCCTCCTGATGTAGGGCTCCGCCACTTCCTGCATGGCAATGGCCGACTGGACCCGCGTGTCGACGCCGACCTTCTCCAGAGCATCCTGCATGGCCAGAGAGTTGATCATGGTCGCAAGCATGCCCATGTAGTCGGCGCTGGCACGGTCCATTCCCTTGGAAGAAGCGGCAAGCCCGCGGAAAATGTTGCCACCGCCGATCACCAGGGCCAGTTGGGAGCCGGTGGCCACAACTTCCTTGATCTCGGCAGCGATGGCGGTAATGGTCCGGGGATCAATGCCGTATCCCTGGTCTCCTGCCAGGGCTTCTCCGGAAAGCTTCAGCAGCACTCGTCGGTAATAGGGTGTACCCATGATGTTCTGTCCTCGTACACGCTGTTAAGGCGCCTGGCGGCGCGAACGCAAAAAAGGCCGGCCATGTTCCATGACCGGCCCGTGTGTCGTGCTACAGACCCGCTGCGGCGGCTACCTCCGCGGCAAAGTCGGTGTCCTTCTTTTCGAGCCCTTCACCCAGGACGAAGCGCGCGAAACGCCGAACCGAGATGTTCTCGCCGATGGAGGAGATGGTCTCGTTAAGGAACTGCTGAACGGTCTTGTCCGAATCCTTGACGAAATTCTGCTCCAGGAGGCATATCTCGGCGTAGAACTTGTTGACCTGCCCCTCGATGATCTTCTCGATAATATTTTCCGGCTTGCCCGTTTCACGGGCCTTGGCGCGATAAATCTCCTTCTCGCGCTCGAGAATCTCTGCGGGAACTTCCTCGCGACGCACGAACTGGGGGGAAGCGGCGGCGATGTGCATGGCGATGTCCTTCACGAACACCTGGAAATTATCGTTGCGCGCCACGAAATCGGTCTCGCAGTTTACCTCCACAAGGACCCCGATCTTGCCGCCGGCGTGAATGTAGGAACCAACGGCACCTTCGGTGGCTGCCCGGCCAGCCTTTTTCGAAGCGGCAGCAAGACCCTTTTTCCTGAGGTAATCAACTGCCTGCTCGATGTCGCCATTGGTTTCGGTGAGGGCCTTCTTGCAGTCCATGAGGCCGGCACCGGTGATTTTACGCAGTTCGTTGACCTGTGCAGCTGTAATGCTCACTGTATCCTCCCTGGTGAAGGGACGGACGCCGAAGCGCCGTCCCGATCAATATGCGATGTGATGAATCGGGCCGGATCAGGCCTCGGCGCCACTCTCTTCCGCCACGGCTTCCACAGCCTCCTCGTCACCGGTCTGAAGAGCGGCGTCCCGAGCCTGGGAACCCTCGATGACCGCATCGGCCATCTTGGAAGTGAGCAGACGGATGGCACGGATGGCGTCGTCGTTGCCGGGAATGACGTAGTCGATGGGATCAGGGTCGCAGTTGGTGTCGACCACGGCCACCACGGGAATACCGAGCTTCTTGGCCTCACTGATGGCGATGGTCTCATTCTTGGGATCGATCACGAAGAGCGCGCCGGGAAGCTTGCCCATCCCCTTGATGCCGCCGAGGATCTTTTCGAGCTTCTCACGCTCCTTTTCGATCTTCAGGGCTTCCTTCTTGGTGTACGCCTCAATGGAGCCGTCGGCGAACATGGCGTCCAGCCGCTTGAGGCGGTCGATGCTCTGCTTTACGGTGACGAAGTTGGTCAGCATGCCGCCGAGCCAGCGCTGGTTGACGAAATACATGCCGCAGCGGGCTGCTTCTTCGCCGATGGCGTCCTGTGCCTGCTTCTTGGTGCCCACGAAGAGCATGGTCTCGCCGGCCTGGGCATTCTCGCGAACGAAATTGTACGCATTCTTGAAGAGGCGTACGGTCTTCTGGAGGTCGATAATATAGATACCGTTACGCGCCCCGAAGATATAGGGCTTCATCTTCGGGTTCCATCTCTTGGTCTGGTGGCCGAAGTGAACGCCGGCCTCCAGAAGCTCCTTCATGGTGATGTTCGACATGCTTTCTCTCCTTTTCGGTTGTGCCTCCGCCTTCCTGCTGATGGCCGGAATCCGCTTGGGACACCGCCGGCCCGATGGAAGGCGTGCGTGATTTGAACAGCAAATCCATATACCATAGAGCACCCCGCTTTCGCAACACCAAAGATTGGCGCCGCCATGCTCTTATATTTACATGCCGCACCCCTTCGTGTATCATGGCAGCCCAATGTCCCGACTCCTGTTTCGCTATATCTGCGCTGAAACCGCAGTCCCCTTTGCACTCGGCCTCACGGTATTCACCTTTGTCCTGCTGATGGGACGCCTCCTGAAGCTCGCCGAGATGGTTTTCGCCCGCGGAGTCCCGTTCCTCGACGTTGCCCGCCTTATCCTCTACATGCTCCCCTCATTCCTCCTGGTGGCGATTCCCATGGCATTTCTCCTGGCGGTGCTCCTGGCCATGGGACGGCTTTCGGCCGACAGCGAGGTGACCGCCATGAAGGCCAGCGGCATGAGCATCGGGACCATTGCCGTGCCGGTGATCGTCTTCGGGGTTATTACGTACGCCGTCACTACGTTTGTCTCGGTTTACGCGCTTCCCTGGGGCAATACCGCGTTCAAGAAGTTCCTCCACGGGGTCATAGAGACGCGCGCCGCCATGAGTATCACAGAAAAGGTCTTTAACGACGAATTCCCCGGCCTCGTGATCTACGTGGACGGCTTTGACCCCAAATCCGGACGGATCAGCGGCATCCTGATCCATGACGAGCGCAACCCCGACGAACCCTCGACCATCTTTGCCGCTTCCGGCCAGTTGGCAACCAACCCCGAGGAACGCATCGTTCGCCTGCGGCTGGATAACGGCGGCATTCATCGGGGCATAGGTACCGGCGGCTACCGTCTCGTGGAATTCACCAGCTACGACCTGAGCATTGCCCTGCAACAGGAGCAGAAAAAGGCTCGCCTCAACGAGGAGGATATGACCCTGGGCGAACTCCTCGCCCGTACGAAATCCCCCGAAGAACAGCCCAAGCTGGTCCGCGAGATGCACTTCGAGCTTCACAAGCGTTTTGCCCTTCCCTTCGCCTGCGTGGTGTTTGCGATCATAGCCGTTCCCCTGGGTATCCAGAACCAGAGATCCGGGCGTGCCGGAGGTTTTGCCTCGGGCATCATCCTGCTCATGCTCTACTATATTCTCATGTCCGCCGGCAAAACCGTCAACGAGAAGGGAATCGCTCCGGCATTCGTTGCTGTCTGGATCCCCAATGCACTGTTCCTGGGCCTGGGGATATTTCTCCTGAAACGGGCGGCCCTCGACCGGGCAATCCCGCTGGCGGGGTACGTGACAACGGCCCTGGCATGGGTACGGCACAGATTTGAGCGGAGGAAGACGTGACCATCCTGACCCGCTACATCGCCGGTGCCTACCTGAAAATTCTGGGGCTCTGCCTGGCGTCCTTCGTCGCCATTTACCTGGTCATCGACTTTCTGGAAAAAATCGGTCGGCTCCTCCGCTTCCAGCCCCGGTGGATCGATATCATCCAGTACTTCATCTGCAAGCTACCCGAGATCATCACCCAGGTCATCCCGCTGGCAGTGCTCATGTCCACGCTCCTCACCCTCGGCATGCTTTCCCGCAACAGCGAGATCGTCGCCATGCGCGGCTGCGGCGTGGGGCTCGGCAGAATCAGCGCGCCGCTCATCGTCATTGCCGCCGCGGTCAGCCTCATCACGATTTTTTCCAACGAATTCGTGCTGCCTTCCAGCTATCGACAGATGCGCTACGTGGACCAGGTGTTGATCCGCAAGCAGGGAACCAACACGTTTTTCCGCCAGAACAACATCTGGCACAAAGACGAGAGTGCGATCATGATGGCCAGGGTGTTTGACCCGGCCCAGCAGACGCTGCGGGGGATCACCCTCTGGCGTTTTTCGGACGGGATGCGCCCGGTCAGCAGGATCGATGCCGCCGAAGGGACGTGGGACGGTGCGAGGTGGACCTTCAAGACGGTGACGGTACGGGGGCTCGCCGGCCCTTCGGTGGAAACGAGAACGCTGGCCTCGCTCCCGGCGGAGCTCAACCTCAAGATTGAGGACCTTAAGGTGGTGGACAAGTATGCCGATAACATGGGCTTTTTCAAGCTGCGCGATTACGTGCGGAAACTGAAGGCGGGAGGATATGACACCACCCGCTACGAGGCCCAGATGCACTCGAAGATATCCCTTCCCTTCGCCTCGCTCATCATGGCGTTTCTGGGCATACCGTTCGCCCTGCGGGGAGGAAGGTCGAGCGGGGTCGCTCTGGGGATTACGGCGAGCATCGGCATCGGGTTCGCCTATTTCATAACCAACTCCATCCTCATTTCATTCGGCCAGACCGGCATCCTTCCGCCGCTGATCTCCGCATGGGCGGCGAACGTGCTCTTTGCCCTGTCGGGCATCTGGCTGGCAATGACCCTGGACCGTTGACACGACGCCGGGGCGTGGTCTACTTGGCACATCGGGACCGGGCACGATGGTCGTCCCGTCGAGGCGATGCGCGGAGGGAAAACCCATGATCCATCGAATGCTCGTACCGCTCCTGCTGGTAGCCGTTCTGGCGGCCGGCACCGCCGGAGGCGCCACCCGTCCGGCCAAACAGAAGCAAATTACTGCGGCCGCTGTCACCACAAAGGCACCGGAACCGGTGCCGGTCAACATCCTGAGCATCATTCCCGCCCAGGGCGAGCCCAACACGACCGTAACCCTCTCGGGGAGCGGATTCACCGCCGGCACCACGGCCTACCTCGGCAACACCGAGATCCCCGCGCGGGTTGTCGCTACGGACGTTCTCTCCTTCGAGATACCGCGCCTGCAACCCGGGCTCTACGCTCTTTTCGTCAAAAGAGGAGACGGCATCACGAGCCGCACCTACAACTTCTCTGTTCTCCCGCCAAAACCGGTCGTGGAAAGCATGTACCCCGAAACCGTGGACATGTGCTCCCCGGGGGGCGAGCGGTCCGTCACCATCACTGGCAGGAATTTTCAGGCCGAGAGCAGGGTCCTGTTCAACGGTGCAGTGGTGAAGAGCAGTTTCGGCTCATCCCAGACCCTCTCCTTCACCGTCCCTCCCGTCCAGGCGGGACTTCATCAGGTACAGGTAAAAAACGCCGAGGACACGGTTACCACTCCCGTCACCCTCGTGGTGCGCGGTACCCCGGAAATCTTCGGCGTGGTGCGCGGCGAGAGCTCGGTGAATTACTACAACCTGGTGATCGAGGGCAGGAACTTCCAGCCAGGGGCAACGCTGTCAATCGAGGAGAGCGGCCTGCAACTGGGGCTTAACGCGGGGGGGGGCAAACGCCTCAGGGCA